>JAZGES010000072.1:0-4775 GCA_036478935.1 Thiotrichaceae bacterium | reverse complement strand
CGAAAGAAAACTAAATCATGAGTGAAGCGAGTTACAAGAAAATAGCCATTGATGGCTTATGGAAGAATAATCCCGGACTAGTTCAGTTATTAGGGCTTTGTCCTTTAATGGCTGTTACCACTAATTTCATTAATGGACTGGGCTTGGGTTTAGCGACACTTTTCACACTGATTGTATCGAGTACTTCTATTTCACTGGTTCGAAACTATATTTCGCCTGAAATTCGTTTACCTGTGTTTGTACTCATCATTGCATCCGTAGTGACAGCAATTGAACTCATCATGCATGCCTATTTGTTCGAACTGTATAATATATTGGGTATTTTTATTCCCTTGATTGTGACCAACTGCATCATTATTGGTAGAGCGGAAGCCTTCGCTGCAAAAAATACACCTTCAAAGGCATTTTGGGATGCACTGATGATGGGGATTGGTTTTGCTTTGGTACTAGTTATTTTGGGTGGCGGGCGTGAACTGATTGCCAGCGGCACACTCTTTGATCAGGCACATTTAATGTTTGGTGAATCAGCCAAGAGTCTTGTTTTTCATCCTTTTAAAGACTACCAAGGTTTCCTACTGGCTGCGTTACCACCGGGTGCATTTATAGGTTTGGGGCTGTTGTTAGCTATAAAAAACTGGATAGACGCAAAGTCAGCGCAGCAATTAGCTAACAAAGTAATACTAAAAAAATCACAACCTACGACAATAGCTACAAGCGCATGAATAAAGATAAACGGCTGGAAATATTTCGTCGCTTAAAAGCAGAAGATCCAGAGCCAAAAACAGAGCTTAACTATTCCAGCCCTTTTGAGCTATTAGTAGCTGTGACCTTATCCGCACAAGCGACGGATAAAAGTGTTAACAAAGCTACCAATAAGTTATTCCCCGTAGCGAACACGCCTCAAGCTATTTATGATCTTGGTGTAGAAGGGCTGAAAGACTATATAAAAACCATTGGGCTATATAATAACAAAGCTAAAAACGTGATTGCGGCTTGTAAAATTTTGATAGAAGAACATAACTCAGTGGTTCCCGATAATAGAGAAGCACTTGAAGCATTGCCCGGAGTAGGCAGAAAGACAGCCAATGTAGTATTAAATACTGCTTTTCGTCAAATTGCTATGGCGGTGGATACGCATATATTTCGAGTATCAAACCGTACTGGGCTAGCAAAAGGGAAAAATGTAGTAGAGGTGGAGAAGATGCTATTAAGGCATGTTCCTAAAGACTACCTACTAGATGCTCATCACTGGCTGATTTTGTTAGGGCGCTATATCTGTGTCGCAAGAAAGCCACGTTGTCAGGCATGTGTAATTTCAGATATCTGTGATTTCAAAGAGAAAAATCTTTAAAATTTTTGACAAGTTCAGTCTTCTCTTGGAAGATTAGCTATTAACATAACAATCAATAATATTATCTATGGAAGATTTTCCTGAAACTGTCGCCGCTGTTGACTTGGGCTCAAACAGCTTTCACTTGATCGTTGCGCAAGTCAACGAACAGGGTGTACTACAAAAAGTAGACAAGCTAAAAGAAATGGTGCGTTTACGGGGTGGACTCGATAAAAGTAACAACCTATCAGTAGAAAAAGAACAAGAAGCCTTAGCCTGTTTGCAGCGCTTTGGTGAACGTATTCGCCACCTACCTGCAGAAGCCGTGCGTATAGCAGGAACCAATACCCTGCGGAATATGAAGGATTCTGCTTCCTTTCAAGCTAAAGCAAAAAAAGCACTAGGTCACTCGATCTCTATCATTGCAGGTCGTGAAGAAGCTCGCTTGGTCTATCTAGGTGTGGCGCATACCTTGTCTGATGATGAAGGAAAGCGTCTGGTTATTGATATTGGCGGTGGTAGTACCGAGTTCATTATTGGTAAACACTTTCAACCTGAAAAGCTAGAAAGTCTTGAAATGGGTTCGGTTAGCGTGACCCAAAAATACTTTGCTGACGGCTCTTTAGCCAAGAAAAACTGGAAAAAAGCACACCGAGATTTATCGCTAGAAATTACACCTATTAAAACTGCGTATCAAACAGGACAGTGGAAAATAGCAACAGGTTCCTCAGGGACAATTAAGGCAGCTAAAAAAATTGCTTTAGCACTAGGTTTGGAAAAATTTGGTATTACCTTGTACGCTCTGCACGCAATTCGTGACAAATTAATTGCTGCTAAGCATATGGATAATATCCAATTGCCAGACTTGGACGCAAAGCGAGCGCCTGTCTTTGCAGGCGGTTTGGCCGTTTTGATAGCGGTCTTTGAAACACTAAAAATAGAAAGAATGACGGTGTCAGATGGAGCCTTACGTGAAGGTCTATTGTATGACTTGATCGGACGAATTCATCACGAAGATGTTCGCGTCAAAACTATCAGTGACCTACAGGCTCGCTTTACCATAGACCCAATGCAGTCTCAGCAGGTATCTGAAACGGTAAAACATTTAGCTAAGCAAGTGAAGCAAGAGTGGGAGCTAACTAAAAAACAGCGTAAGTTACTTACTTGGGCCGCTACCATTCATGAGCTTGGTTTAAGTATTGCTCACTCGGGCTATCATCTACATGGTGGTTATATTCTAGAACATGCAGACTTGCCGGGTTTCACGCGTAAGGAACAGCACTGGATTGCACTACTGGTAGAAACTCATCGGCGTAAATTTGATAGTGATATTTTTGAAACATTACCTGATGTGGAGCAGACAAGCATAAAAAAACTATGCATCTTGCTCCGCCTTTCTGTACTGATGCATCGCTCTAGAAAAGCAGAATCGGTGTTACCTAATATTGAAGTAGAAAATAGGGTAATTAATTTATCCTGCCCGAAATTGATGAACCGTCCGATGTTAGAAGCTGACCTAGAAAGAGAACAAAAGTTTAGTACGCAACTGGGCTTTGTTTTGAATTTTCCGAACTGTACTGCTAAATAATATTTTGGTAGAGCTTTGAAGGTGTATGAATAGGGAGCTTATGCGGTAGCGATAGGTAGAAAGAATCTAATATTGGTTAGTAGAAACAAAAAACGACCACTATCTGTGGTCGCTTTATCTTCAGTTAAATAACTAGAAACTGTTTTTTTAAGTTCCTGTTTATCATGTTGCCGTTTTGCAGTACTGCACTTTTCATGTGCTCCACCCTTTCTCAAGATGGCAGCACGCGCAACAGGGTTGCGTTGGTCTTGCTTAGCCATGGTTCTTTTCCTATTTCTACTTTGTAAATCTATTTGAACTGAGTTTATGGCAATAGTTCAACTGCATCAAATGCTTTATCGCAAATGACAATTCGCAATGAGGAGGTTTAACTGATTTTGTAGACTGTGATTACTAATTTATTAACAGTAGAGAATAATTATGAAATTACGTCACATTACTATGAGCACTCTTCTTGCGTTAGGTGTTGCATTCTCACCGCTTGCTAGTGCCGGAAATAGTGCAGAAAAAATTGAGCTAGGTACCCCAGTTGTTGCATTGATGCCTCATGTAAAAGAACTTCGAGCTGATCTTGGTCTTAATAAAGAGCAGAATGCTCTTCTGGATCAGTGGATTGCTAATGCTCCAGCTAAACGTAAAGAGTTAGAAACAGAGGCGGTTGCTTTGCATTTGGAATTACGGGAAGCACTATTAAATGGAGAGAGTCGTATTAAGCGTGAAGAGCTTAAAAAAGCATTAGCAGAAAAAACTACGCGGATTGTAGAGATGCGTAGTTTATGCGTACGCATGTTGCGTAAAACTTTGAACAAAGAACAGTTCGAAAAGGTTGTTGCTAGTTACCGAGCTGGTCAATAGTATTTACATTAACTTTTTGGATAACTCTAAATAAATAGCTCGTCATTGCTGAAGCTTTAAGAATCGCTAAAGCTCATCTAATCTGGTGAATACCAGAATCCATCTGTGCATTGGTACTATGCTTCAGCGATGGATACCGGCATTCGAGACTGTGAAAGTATTCGCTTTTAGCCTCCCCCTTTATAAAGGGGGATTGAGGGGGATTTAGCGAAAGCTTGTAATATACTGATACTTCATCGTTTATTTCTAACCTTTCAAAATCTCCCCTAACCCCTCTTTACTAAGAGGGGAACTTTTTTGAATACTTTCACAGTCTCATTCGCCGGTATGACGGTTTTAGAGCTTGGAGCTTCTAAAATTAACTAAGAAGATAGCTTTCCTGACTCTTTAAGAAACCTTTAAACACTGCTTCAAAGTCATCAACAACTGAGTTCTTAACCGTTTCTCTTGCGAGAAGGGCATCAGCCCAAGTTTGTAGTCGTGGAGAAATATCTAACCCTAGAGGCTGTATCTCCTCAACAATCTTCAAACGCATAAATAAAGGAGCATAGACGGTGTCGACCAAAGTAAAGTCCTCACCTGCAAAGAATGGAGTCGTCTCAGCAACAACTGTATCTAAGCGTTGTAATCCTTGTTTAAGCTTATCCCTATTTTCTTCAAATCCGTCCTTATCCTTGGAAGTCAACATTTTAAACTGTGTCATCACCAAGTCTGAGCAATACTCCATCCATGAACGATGCGTTGCTTTTTCAAGAGGATCATTTGGGTGTAGTTGTGGGGCATAGACTTCATCAAGATATTCCAAAATAACGGCGGATTCAAAAACAGGATTATCTCCCACCTTTAAAACGGGCACTTTGCCTAGTGGAGAGATCTCTTTAAACCAATCTGGTTGGTCACTTGGCATAATATGTGTCAGTTTGAAATCCACTTGTTTTTCATGCAAAGCAATCACTGAGCGTTGAACAAAAGGGCAAACCTTAAAGCTGATGAGTTCTAATG
>JAZGES010000071.1:0-2120 GCA_036478935.1 Thiotrichaceae bacterium | reverse complement strand
AAGCGGCGATTGATTTGATCGTAGAAAATCGTGAGAAAGAAGGAGAATTCACCTCTTTTGTTGACTTGTGCAAGCGAGTAAGTTCACAAAAAGTATCTCGTAGAGTATTGGAAACATTAATTAAAGCAGGTGCTTTTGATGTGTTTGGAAAATCACGCCGTAGCTTAATGGAGTTTTTGCCTGAAGCCTGTCAAATAGCTGATCAATTCCATCGTGATCAAGCCCAAGGGCAATCCGACTTATTCGGAGGAGCGGTCAATATGGGGGGACAAGAACCCGAAGTTCCAGAGTTAGGAGAGTGGTCTGATAAAGAACGACTGACATCTGAGAAAGCAGTGTTGGGGATGTACCTGACAGGCCATCCGTTAGATGAGTACAACGATGAGCTTAGACAACTGATTACTCATAGCTTAGCCACGGTTGAAGGCATGGATGTCATTGGCGATGGTAAGTTTAGTAAGCTCGATGTTATTTTAGCTGGGACAGTTGCTGCATTCAGCATCCAAAATACAGATAACGGCAAACGTGTTTTCTTTAAATTGGATGATGGGACAGGCTACAAAGAATTCCTAGCTTTTAGCAATACATTTGAAGCTTATGGTCATCTGATAGTAAAAGATGAAGTTCTGTTGGTTGAAGGCAAGTTAAGTACCGATATGCGTACGGGTTCTATTCGTATGCGAGTTGAAGTCTTGCATGACATGAAAAGTGCCAGAAGCACATTTGCAAGACGGCTGCTTATGTCGGTTGATCAATCAAGAACAGGGAATGGCTTAGTCCCAGAGTTAAAGCAGTTATTGCAAACTGAAACAGAAAAGGCTGATTTAAATAGCTATTGTCCTGTGTTTATAAACTATGAAGCAGAAGGTACAACAGCTCAATTACGTTTGGGTGAAGCTTTTAAAGCACCTGTGGCTGATGAAGAACTAACGAAAATGAAGGTGTTATTGGGTAAAGATAATGTGCATTTGCAGTATTAGTTATTGGACATATCGGCTTAACTGAATTACTATTATTTACAATATGTAATTCATGGTGGCAGGTATTGAGAGACTTGAATATGAGAAGCACTATCACATCACGAGGGCAGACCGTTATTCCAGCTGAAATAAGGAAGAAGTTTCAGCTTTCTCCCTCAGACAGGCTGGAGTGGATTATGGATGGCAATTCACTTCGTGTTGTACCTGTAAAAGAAAACCCTATTTTGGCTTTTAGAGGACAAGGTAAAGGTGGATCTGTAAAGCGTCTCCTAGCAGATAGAGAACAAGACAATAAATCAGAATGAAGGCTTATTTATTTGATACCTCAGCGTTGCTAACGCTCAGAGATGATGAAGAGGGTGCCCAGATAGTAGCCGATCTACTCCAACAAGCGCAAAATGGAAAGATTCAGTGTTTCGGATGTTTCATAACACAAATGGAAATTTTGTACCGAGTTTGGAAAGATGAAAATGAGCAAGCAGGTAAGCTAGCTTATGAAATGGTAATGTCTTTACCCATTAACTGGATTCATGAAGACAAACACTTATTAGAACTCTCAGCCTCAATTAAAGCAACTCATAGCCTATCTCTGGCTGATGCGTGGATTGCTGCTAGTGCTATTCAACAAAATGCTTTTCTAGTGCATAAAGATCCAGAGTTTAAAGTAGTGGAGTGTCTTCAGCTTGAGCTGCCCTACAAGTAACTATTGGTAATTGCTCAGCCTATATTCGATTACTTTGAGCGTACCCATCCTTTAAATTGATTAATAATCAACCTTAATATAGCCAATTAAACCTATGAATAGATAGAAATATATTTATAGAAGCGCTATGCTGTCAGCCGACAAAGAGTCTTGAACATATTGGGGTGTTTCAGTTTTTAGCTAAATTTAGTTCGTCAGAAACTATTAGCTTGCAAGTCTCTGTTTCTTTTGCAAAGACTAAAATTATGAAAACTGGTAAAAACTCCCGTTGTACGCAATGGTACTTATGCCTATTGGTATTATTGATCTCTCTACAAAGTGCCCATGCCACAAAGCACACCAACAATCGCTTATCGCCCTTAGGTATCAACACCAATGAAGTCATGGATATGGACTCAAGTGTTCCTTTTGTGGATTTATTCAAGCAGTCCATGCCC
>JAZGES010000070.1:0-2370 GCA_036478935.1 Thiotrichaceae bacterium | reverse complement strand
AAGCGCATAAGTATTCTTAAATGAGGGCTGCTGTTTTCATTTAAGTGCTCCGTAAAGGGTTATCTTGTAGATACATTGTATCATATAATTCAGCAGGTTAACTCCTTAAGTCAATGACATTGGGCATCCGCCGGCATGATGGCTGTGGGAACTTTATTAGAACTGCCTTAGCTATCGTCTATCTAGAGGTTTCTTTCATAATCTGACTGTAAATACTTTGGGATGATTAATATCAATAAAAGAGCTGATTGTTATTTAGTCGAAATGCGCGTTCCATCTGGTAAAATGAACCTATGATACTAAACAGAGGTATTCTGTAGAGCTTATAAAATAACAATAAAAAGGCGCTCTCTTGAACTCACCTCTACTACAAGAAATTCAAACCAGTCTTAAAGAATTAAACCTAGTCATTCTTGGTAAAGAGCAACAGGTGCGCCTGGCGCTTACTTGTGTGTTAGCCAATGGTCACTTGTTAGTAGAAGATTTGCCGGGGATGGGGAAAACAACTTTAGCCCATGCGCTATCTAAAGTACTTGGGCTGGATTATAACCGAGTCCAATTTACCAGTGATTTACTACCTGCTGATTTGATCGGTGCTTCAGTCTTTGATCCTAAGTCGGCATCGTTTAGTTTTCATAAAGGTCCTGTTTTCAGTTCTATATTTTTAGCTGATGAATTAAATCGTGCCACTCCAAAAGCACAAAGTGCCTTGCTAGAGGCAATGGAAGAAGGGCAAGTTAGTGTAGATGGTCACACACATACATTGCCTAATCCTTTCTTTGTAATCGCCACGCAGAACCCTCAAAGCCAATCAGGCACTTTCCCACTTCCAGAATCTCAGCTTGATCGTTTTATGCTTAGAATTTCATTGGGCTATCCCAATCAAGCGGTTGAGCGACAAATCCTGCAAGGTCATAAAGGTAGAGCAGCATTGGATCAAGTTGCACAAGTGCTTAGTAAAGAAAGCTTACTAAAGATTCAGCGCCTTGTACCTCAAGTCAAAGTGTCAGAAACCTTATTAGACTATGTTCAACGACTCATTGCTCAGACCCGTGAAAATGATTTATGCTATCTAGGTTTATCACCACGAGGAGCTATTGCATTGATGCAAAGTGCTAAGTGTTGGGCTTTGTTACAAGGTCGCGGTCATGTGTTGCCTGAAGATGTGCAGGCAGTATTTGTTGCTGTGGCAGGTCATCGAATTGTAGGTAAAAAAGAAACCCAAGGGGATCAACTAGCGCGACATATTCTACATTCAGTTGATGCTATTGGAGAAGGCATCAGTGCTTAAAGCGCAACGTGATCACTGGTTGCAAAATCGCTTTCCGGTGTCTAATCAAATCACCCTAAGCCTGAATAAGATATTCATTATTCCGACGGTTACTAGTGTTGCTTTGCTTGCGACTATCGCTTTGCTCTTTTTAATGGCGATTAACTTTCAGAATGCATTGGTCTATGGGTTAAGCTTTTGGCTGTTAGCTTTAACTGTGGTTACCATTTTTTTCACCTATCGAAATCTATCGGGTTTAACGATTAAGTCTATTCAATCTACGTCTTGCTTTGCAGGAGAAAAGGCTGTTTTCGAGCTGCAAGTTTCATGCTCAGAGCATCAAAAGAAATCAGCCATTTTCTTGGGTTGGAAAGATGAAGATGTGGCTGAAGTAAGTCTTCAACAAGAACATACTCGACGTATTAAGTTATCCCACAGTACAAAACAGAGGGGATATTTCAAACCACCTAAAGTGAATATCTTCACCCGTTACCCCATTGGTTTAATTATCTCATGGTCATATGCAGCGTTGGATATGCAAAGCATTGTTTATCCTGCTCCTAAACTACAAGACAGTGCAGAAGGAGGGCAAAGCAAAGATGATCAAGCCGCCCAAGGCACTGAAATAGCCAACGGCTCAACTGACTTTTCAGGAATACGTGAATATCAAGCAGGAGACTCGCCCAAGCATATTCACTGGGGAACGTATGCAAAAACAGGTGAGGTGTATACCAAGTCCTTTGTTGATTATGCCAGTAATGATTTATGGATAGATTGGGATGCGATTAATATAGGAGGAGTGGAAACTAAGCTATCGCATCTTTGTGCACAAATTTTGGAATACCATCAGGCACACCTGACTTATGGTTTAAAACTACCCGGAAAAACAATTCAGCCTGCCAATAGCGAAGCTCACAAAAACATCTGTCTAACTGCTTTAGCACTGTATGGCATAGATGATAGTGAGATGGACGGTTATTAGAGATGTTTACCAAAGGCTTTCCCCAAGATAAACAAATTACCTATGCAGCAATGTTGTGGTTAATTGCAGCACAAGTCATTGTTATGTTGCCTTTAATGTTCCGCCTTCCTGTTTGGAT
>JAZGES010000069.1:0-2065 GCA_036478935.1 Thiotrichaceae bacterium | reverse complement strand
CAGCTTGCTATTCCAATTCAGTATCGCAATAAAATGATAGGTGTTTATAACATCAGGGTCGATAAAGAATATCACCCTAAATTTGGTGAAGAGCATGAGCTGCTGTTAAGTATTGGTCAGCACTTAGGAATGGCTATTGAAAAGGCTAATGTAGATACTGAAGCTAGAACGTTATCCATTATGGAAGAACGGACTCGGATGGCTCATGAGCTGCATGACTCCCTCGCACAAACGCTTGCTAGTATGCGCTATAAAGTACGTCTACTTGATGACTCGCTTAACTCAGATGACGACGAACTTATCTGGGGTGAGCTAGAAGGTTTAGAAGGAATCATTGATGATGCCAATACCGAATTACGCAGTCTGATAACAGATTTTCGGGCCCCTATAGATGGTAGCGGGCTAGTCCGTTCAGTGGAACGCATGGCAAACCGTTTTCAAGTGGATACGGGTCTTGAGGTGTTTTTCTATCAGAATTGGTACCTTGAGGAAATTCCTCGAGATATAGAACTGGAAGTAGTACGTATCGTGCAAGAAGCATTAGCCAATATTCGAAAGCATAGTAAAGCAGAAACCGTTCGAATACTTATGCATAGCACAGAAAAGGGTGACTGTAGGATTTTGGTTGAAGATGATGGCATCGGTTTTGATGACGCACTTCAAGATAAGCCCACTGCCGAGGGTGAACATATTGGTTTAACCGTCATGCAAGAAAGGGCGGCACGAATTAATGGTGAGATACAGTTTGAAAGTGAAGAAGGAGAGGGTACACTCATTCAACTCAGTTTTATGTCCGCCCCTGAAAATGAAACAACGGTAGTAACTCCATGAATGCTCGAATCTTACTGATAGATGACCATACTCTGTTCCGTGCAGGTCTAAAAGACTTACTAACAAGAAGGGGCATAGACATAGTAGCCGCAGTTGGTAGTGGTGAAGAAGGTTTACCTCTTGTCAAAGAGCTGAAACCCGATATTGTTTTATTGGATATGCGCATGCCGGATATGGATGGACATGCCGTTCTTAAACAAATAAAAAAATCACACCCAAAGCAACGTGTAGTGATGTTGACTACTAGCGCCGCAGATAAAGACTTAATTGAGTCACTAAGAAATGGGGCGCAAGGTTATTTATTAAAAGACATGGAGCCGGATGATTTGGTGGCTGCCATTCGAGATATCATTACAGGCAAAACCATTGTTGCTGGTGACTTGTCTCATGTGTTGGCTAGAGTGGTGCAGGGCGACACGATAATCGCAGAAGAAGATGACGATCCTTTTTCTGAGCTTACACCGCGTGAATACGAAATTTTAGGCTTGCTAGCTGAAGGGCAAACTAATAAAGTGATTGCTAGAAACCTCGGCATTTCTGACGGTACAGTCAAACTACATGTAAAAGCTATCCTAAGAAAACTCAATATTAATTCTAGGATTACTGCAGCTGTTATGGCGGTAGAGCATGGTTTAAAAGGGCGTATAAAACGCTAATATATAATGAGACCTTTGCACGAAAGATATGATGGATTAAAAAGGCTTGAATTCTCCAGATTATGTCTAAAAACTTGGCGAATAGAATAACTATTCCCCTCCTTTTTTGACAAAATCTGAAAAATTACGCTCTTTTTACTCTCATCATTCTTTCATGCAAAGGTCTCATAATATTTTTTAGTAACAAGCTATTTACGCGATGTCTTTAGTACCTGACAATCAAAATCACCGTCAGAGAGCATGATATTTAGCTTTTGCTTTTCATGGACTTGGTCAACAGAGTGAACAACTGTGTTTGCATGTCGCGTGATGGAATAGCCCCTTTGCAGCGTGGCTAGTGGGCTAATAGTATGTAAATGCGATGAAAGTATCTGGAGCTTGTCAGATGCTTGTTCATGCTTTCTGAGCATAGATGTTTCAAGTCGGCGCTTTAAAGAAATTATTGATGTTTGCTGTTGGTCTAAATTTTGTAGTGGAGACTGAGCTGCGAGGCGTTGTTTAAGGTGTTGTAGTTTAACTTGGTATTGAGTCAGCGTTTGAGCGATGTTTCTGTTCAAACGAAGCTCATGGGTATCAAT
>JAZGES010000068.1:0-3478 GCA_036478935.1 Thiotrichaceae bacterium | reverse complement strand
GGGCGTATGCTCAATATTCATCCTTCCCTATTGCCTAAATTCCGTGGTCTTAATACACATAAACGTGCGTTAGAAGCAGGTGAAACACAGCACGGAGCAAGTGTGCATTTTGTTACTCCTGCTCTTGATAGTGGCCCTGTGATTGTTCAAGGTGTTGTGCCTGTTGTTGAAGGTGATACGTCTGAGTTGCTGGCTAAAAGAGTATTTAAAGAAGAGCACATTATTTATCCACTGGCAATTAGCTGGTTTGCTGAAGGTCGGCTTGTTATGGAGTCGGGGCAGGCTGTATTGGATGATGAGGTGCTGTCTTCTCCTATAATCTATGAAGAGGATATTTAGCTTCCTTTTTTGGAAAGGGAGTTTAGTATCGGTTTGAATTTCTTAATTCATAGCTTTTAAAATCTCCCCCAGCCCCTCTTTTTAAAGAGGGGAGTTTGATGTGTATATATCTGCAAAAGTGGAGTTTTTAATAGTACAGTGTCATTTTATTGAGATAGATTCCCGCCTTCGCGGGAATGACGAAGGCTTAATTAGAAGCTACCTTTGAAACCTTATCCCCATAATATCTAAGAGTTAAAACAAATGAAATCACCCATTCGCCTTGGGATCATTATGGATCCTATCGAAACTATCAATATCACAAAAGACAGCACGTTTGCAATGATGCTGGAAGCACAGGCGCGTGGCTGGAAGCTGTTTTATATGTTGCAAAGTAGTTTATATGTTGAGAATGGTACGGTTTATGCTGAGATGCAATCTGTGACGGTTCAGGATGTTGCGGGTGACTGGTTTATTTTAGATAAGCCACAAACAGTGCCTTTGCATGAATTGGATGCGGCATTGATGCGTAAAGATCCACCTTTTGATATGGAATATATTTATTCTACTTATCTATTGGAAATGGCAGAAAAAGAAGGCTTGTTGGTGGTTAATCGCAGTGAGAGCATTCGTAGTTGTAATGAAAAACTATTTGCTACTTGGTTTCCGGCTTACACACCAGAAACACTGGTCACTCGTGATATGGAGCGCATTAAAGCCTTTCATGATCAACAAAAACGCATTGTAGTTAAGCCTTTGGATGGCATGGGTGGCTCTATGATTTTTCAGATCAAAGAAGGTGATGCGAATCGTAATGTGATTTTGGAAACGATTACAGATTATGGAAAACGCACGATCATGGCGCAACGTTTTTTACCAGAATTTAAACAAGGTGATAAACGTATTTTGATTATTGATGGTGAGCCTTTCCCTCATGCTTTAGCGCGTATACCCGCTGAGGGTGAAGGGAGAGCGAACCTTGCTGCTGGGGGTAGCTATAAAGGTGTTGACCTAACTGATCGAGAGTTTGAAATTTGTAAGCACATCGCACCGATATTAAAAGAAAAAGGCTTGATGTTTGTGGGGCTTGATGTGATTGGTGATTATATTACTGAGATTAATGTGACGAGTCCGACTTGTATACGTGAATTGGATCATATTTATTCTGCGAATATTGCAGGGTTGTTGATGGATGCGATTGAGGGGGAAGTTGGAACAAGCTTAGTAGGCTAAGAAGATTATGAAGGATTCTTCCATACTTCGATTATTCAAGGCATCACCTTGCAGAGTGGGTAGGGGTAATAATTGGAAAAACCTTGTTTCGATATCCCCCCTCCCCAGCCCTCCCCCCAAGGGGAGAGGGAGCTAAGCGGAGCTTTTAATCTGCGACTTTAATTCTTAGCCTCTACTATATCGCCATCATTTTTATCACTAGGATGATAACTCTCTGTTATCTGATACCAATTGATATGGCGTGTAGTCAACATCAGCAAGGCAAGTACAGCAAATATCAATAGGCTACCCATGAGTAAAGCATGGTCCTCTGCCTGTAGAATTCCATAAAGCACCGCATACAGAGCGATTAACGAACCTCCAAATAAGCTTCCTGTTTTCTTGCTTTTTAAGATGGCAATGAAATAAAGCGTGAGTAGCCCAGTGCTTGCAAGTGTTGCCAGCGCATAGGAAAGGCCAAAGCTGAGATGCTCAGATAGAGATATCAGTAGCAAGTAAAACAAAGTCAGTTCGATTCCGATAAAAGCATATTGGATAGGATGAATTCGTAACTTTTTGAATAATTCAAACAGTACCATGGCTACAAACGTTAGAATAATGAGTAGCTGTGCATACTTAATGGAACGCTCCGAAAGGTGGTAGGCATCAACGGGCTGAACTAGATTTACTCCTGCTGTGTTACCCATAATTTTAGACCAGTCTCCTGTTACTGCAGCTTCTTGCATCTCTTCGGCATGATTAGAAAAAGCCGAGCTGCGCCAGTTTGCAGTGAAACCCTTGTTGCTTATTTCACGTTGTGTTGGAAGGTAAGCCCCTATAAAACCCGGGTGTGGCCAGTCGGAGTCCAAGTTTACGCGCATTTCTTTTGCGGTTTGAGAAAATTCTAATTGCTGCATTCCTTGTAGGTTTAGGTTGAATGAAAATTCTAAAGCAGAAGGCAGGGCATCATTAAAAGCAGCCATTTTTACGTGCATACCACTTTGTTTGTCAGCTAAGGCGAAGCCTGGAGTGAAGCTCAAGTCCGTTTTGTTCCAAGATATGACAGGCTGCGATGTGATCCCTCGTTGATCTTTGATTAAATAGGATAATACCGGTTGCTTCCAGTTGATGGTTTGGTTTTTGTTGGTACTGTTGCTAATGATATTTTGTAACGGCTTAGTACTGAAACTGCCTTTAATATGTAGATTGGCATCATAAACAGGGACTTTGTGTATGCCCCGAGAACGTAGATGGCTTTGCAAGTTACCCTGAATATCTAGCTGTTCGGGTATGAGTATGATGACGTCCGCATGATGACCTCTTATTTTCCAGTCGCTCGGGCTAGAGTTCTGCCCAGAAACTTCATAGGGTATTGCTAAGAAAGGCCCTGCGACGATTTGTTTACCCGGCCAGCTTTTTTCTATATTGCTCATGGCATCTGCGTGCCAGTTATTACGTTCGCTGATTAGATTCATGATGGAGGTTTGCGGTATTAGAAGCAGCATGATTAGGGCTACTATAAATAGGGGTTTTAGATAGGCTTTGACTTTGTTCATGGTGTGATCCTCTGTTTGTTTTGTAGTGTGCTTTTATGTGTTGTGGTTTGGTTCTGTATCCCTTTGAAGGCATTCAATACGCTGATATTTGTGGTTACTGATTCCTGTATATAGCGATGAGTGAATAGCTTTTGATTGAAATGGATACCGGCCTCCGAGGCTGTGAAAGTATTCAGAAAAGTCCCCCTCTTTTGCAAAGAGGGGCTAGGGGAGATTTAAAAGGTTAGAAATAAACACCGAAATATCAGTATATTATTAACTTTCTTTAAATCCCCCTCAATCCCCCTTCATAAAGGGGGAAGCTAAAAATGAATACTTTCACAGTGTCCTACGCCGGTATGACGAGTATTTTTGTGAATTGGAACTTGAAATTAAACTTAGAACTCAACCTT
>JAZGES010000067.1:0-2160 GCA_036478935.1 Thiotrichaceae bacterium | reverse complement strand
TTTAATGCGATTATAAGCAGTTGTAGTTGAGTAACTAAATGTATCCGTTTGTATCTGGGTTTGAGGTGAATTTTGTTATCAGGGAGTCATTGCGCTTTGAAACTACTAAGATTCAGACTCACCTTCTTGAAGAGGAAAGGGGGTCTACAGTGAGAGGTTAGGTATAAATTGACAAGTTAAAATAATGTATGTCTAAAAAGGCATAAAAGACCGCATCATTCCCATAAAGGGTTGAGCAGTTGCCGCAGCATCACCGATTGGCTCAATAGAGTTCGAAATAGAACCCATTTGCTGGTTCATATAGGCAACATTGCCATTCAAATCACCCATAGACTGATTCATGTTTTGCATATTGCCTGACATGATTTGTGTGTCACCTGCCATGGCGCCCATATGCTGATTCATCTGTGGAATATTCGTTGCCATCAGTGTCATGGAGTCTTGCATATTGGTGAGTACATATAGCATATAGCCGCCGGCTATGCTGCCTAGTATAGCGGCAGGAATTATCCAACGTCGTTTGCTGGCTATGGCTATTTTGTTGTGTTGTTCTAGCGCATGAAAACGCTGTTCTAACTGTTTTTCCCGGCTATTGAACTCATCAGTTAGTCTTTTAAATGATAGCTCTATGAATTCACTGATATGGGAGGCATGAGGTTGCAGCTCTTGCTTCGGGATATATTGAAGCTGAGTATTATCTTTGCTTTGTACAGCAGGTAAGTTAGTAGTGTTTGGTTTTGTTGACCAAGGGATTATTTTGCTTAGTAAGCCTTTGCTAGGTTTTGCCAACGGCTTTACTTTTTTTCTGGGCTTGATCATGACTTCACGCGTTTCAACAATGGTTGCCGCAATGCTTGAACCTGCTTCTTGAATAGAAGGTACATTAGGTATGGCATTGCCATAGCTATCAAAATTTATAGTTCGTAACTGCCCTGTGTTCTTTTTCTTTCTTATAATCATTAGTAATGAATGAACTCGTATAGTGAGATTTATTATCGCCTAGTTTAACGGGTTAAAGTAACAATTCAAGTATTAAATGGTTTAGTTTAAACGATATAAATAACAATAATATCAATTAATTAAATGGCACTATTAATGTGATATAAGAGGTTAAACTTTTGGCAGCTTATCTTCTAAGACAGGAAAAATGTTATTTAGCAAAATAGGTTGAGCTTTTATATTAGGATGGATGCCGTCGGCTTGCATCAGGTCATAATCCAAGGCTATGTCCTTGAGAATAAAAGGCACAAAACTTAGTTTATATTGTTCTGCTAAGTCACTAAATACCTTCTCGAACTTCTCCGTATAAGTGAGGCCATAATTAGGTGGGATTTTAATGCCAAGCAGAATAACGGTGATGTCTTTGTTGTGGGCTAGAGTGATCATTTCATTCAAGTTATTGTGCATGACTTCAGAGCGAATACCGCGTAAGCCGTCATTGCCTCCTAGTTCTAGTAACATAATGTCGGGTGTATGTTTATCTAGTGCATCAGGCAAGCGTGTCAGTCCGCCTTGAGTGGTCTCTCCACTGATACTTGCGTTGGTGATTTCAACTTGCTTCCCCAGCTTGTTTCTCAGCAAATTAACCCAACCTTTTTCAACGGGAATACCATAAGCTGCGCTGAGGCTATCTCCCCATACTAGTAATTTCACTGTTTTATTGGTGGTAACTGCCGTATCGGCGTTAGCACTGGAAATTAAGAATAAGCTCAATATACTGAATACAGAAATCTTGCTAGGAAGGCTTTTAACAAAAAGATTTTTAACAAAAAATACGACTAATTTTTTTAACATATTAATGTTCACACTAAATGACTATTGAAACTAAGAATAAAGCTACGATAAAAGCTAATTTAAAAAGTAAGGTAAAAACTACGGCAATGGCAGAGGCTACATCAATGGCAATACCGACTCTCATTACGACAACAAACCTTAGCAAAAAGATCCCTGTAAAAACGGGTAATGATCTGATTATTCTGGATGATATCAGTTTGTCTATTTCCAAGGGTAGCTCGGTAGTGATTACTGGTACATCAGGATCAGGTAAAACCACCTTATTGAGCTTGCTGGCAGGGCTTGATCTCCCCAGTAGCGGTAAAGTGGAGTTGTTTGGTGAGGATATTACAAAACTAAATGAAGACCAGCGAGCACATTTACGAT
>JAZGES010000066.1:0-12142 GCA_036478935.1 Thiotrichaceae bacterium | reverse complement strand
TCCCCATTTTCATCTGAGCTACAGTTGCCGCCCCATAAATCTCCGTGAAGTAAAGAAGCAATAGGTTGATAGTCCTCGAAGAAGTTACCTACTTGTTCGATAAGGGCTAAGCCAGAATCGTAGTTGTGGCGTGGGAGCCCTTTGCTTAATGCAAGGTCTAGCTGAAAGGCTAAACGGTGTTTTTTCCAAAAGTCTATCCAGTTGTTTTCATGCTTATTAACTTGAGCTGTTGAGCCGATGGTGTTGTCTGTGTGCCAGCCAAAAGTGGGTTGACTATGGCGGTGCATATTGGCTAATTGTATACCTGTTTTTATTGCATCGGGAGTGCCTTTGAATGCTAGGTATTCCATAACTAGAAAGGAATGTTGCGAGGTCTGCCCTGTGCATAGAGGTTTTGGTGCACGGATGCTTTGAGTTTTTATGATCTCTTGAAGACCTAGTAGCTCGGCTTCAAACATGGAGATTCGATTGGGGTTATTCATTTTTACAAACCAAATACTCTTGTTCTGGTCAGTAACTTGCCATGCTTGGTTGATACATCCGCCGCTGACGGCTTGGGAGCTTTTGAGGTTAACTTCTTCCCCTAGTTGGTCACTTATACAATCTGCTATTTGTGACCATTCGATATTCATTTAAGTCCTATAAGTTCCTATAGCGTAGTTCTTTTGGAAGTACAAAAGAGACATTCTCGACAATGCCTTGATCATCAGCCGTTACATGTGCTCCTAACTCTTCGAGGCGCTTAATAACGGCTTCTACCAGAACTTCAGGTGCTGAAGCTCCCGCTGTTAATCCAATATTTTCTATACCGGTAAGCCATTTTGGTTGGATATCCTCGGCACCATCAATTAAATAGGCAGCTTTACCTCGTTTTTGGGCTATTTCTTTTAAACGGTTAGAGTTTGAGCTATTCGGGGAGCCAACAACTAGAACAATATCGCTGGAATCAGCAAGCCATTTTAAAGCATCTTGTCTATTTTGTGTGGCATAGCAAATATCATCTTTTTTGGGACCAATGATCTTAGGGAAGTGGTCTTTTAAGGCATTAATAACAATATAAGTATCATCAACTGAAAGCGTTGTTTGCGTCACAAAGGCTATTTTATCGGGGTTTTTTACTTGGAGTTGTTCAACTTCATCTGCAGAATCGACACGATAAATTTCCCCTCCATAAGATGAGTCATACTGACCCATTGTGCCTTCTACTTCTGGATGACCTTTATGACCTATAAGTATGGTATCGCGACCCTCTCTACTATACCGGAGTACTTCAAGATGTACTTTGGTGACTAGAGGGCAAGTTGCATCAAATACTTTTAAACCACGATCACGTGCTTCGTTTTGAACTTTTTTTGAAACACCATGAGCACTGAAAATAACAATTTTGTCGTCAGGTACCTCATCCAGTTCATTGACAAAGATGGCGCCTTTTTCGCGTAGATTGTTGACGACAAAGCGGTTGTGTACTACTTCATGACGAACATAAATGGGCGAACCGAACTGTTCTAGAGCACGATCAACGATTTCAATGGCGCGGTCTACACCGGCACAAAAGCCACGAGGGTTTGCGAGAATAACATTCATAATAGCTAGTGCAAGAGCCTTAAATTTCTTGAAAATAGAAAGAGAATAGTAACAAAGTAGAGTATGTCAGGCTATTAAGTTTCCTTGCCTACTATGTTTGCGAGCAATATTTCAACTAGGCGATCTAATAGTCTGTGTTATTTATTCAGAGTTGATCAATCCAAGCCTTTTTTTAAAGGTTTCTGATTAAGTCTGCTCGAACCCTAAGAGATAGGGTTGTCATCTTTATAGTGAAGAGCTGGCAATCCCTAGCCTTAGGAGAGCGGAAGCGGCTGAGACTTGATCAGAGAACCTTTAAACTAGGAGCCGTGATGACGAAACTTAGAAAATAAAGAAACCAGATTCTTATCTTCATCTTCAGGATGGATTGGCTGCTTGCCGTAGTGCTTTAAGAGAGAATGGTCAGTTAAATCCTCTGCATCATTCATGCCAATTATGGGTCTTCCTTTGCGCCCTTTTACTTTTAGCGTACTTGCATCTCCATCGATGGAGACTTGTCCTTTAGCTGCTATATCAGAAAGGCTGTCATCGGAAGAAGGTGCTGAGTGTGTATTTTTCGATGTTTTATCAATCCCTTCAAGGACTAGCTTTTCTTCTCTCTGTGGTTTGGCTTTATCTTTACGAAATATTTTCATGTATTCACGGCTTTCATCAAGATTAGCATTGAGTTCTTGACGAGCCATATCGGCAGTATTGAATATTTCATCAAACTGTTCATGGGCTTGAGACTCAAAGCCTCCAAGCGTATTGGTAAATGATGAAAAGGCAGTTTGGGTTTGTTGTTGATAATCTTTTATCTGAGAAAGTAGTTCTTTTGATTCTATAAGCGTTAAATCAAGTGTTTCTTTTATTTCGGAATTAACAGAGGTGTCGCCTTGTTCTTGAGAGAGGCTATTTATACTACTAATATTACCAAAGCTATTTAGAAGTTTTTCAGCTTGTTTACTTTGCTCAGTTGTCTTTTCTAGGCCATTTTTCAGGTTGACACTGATTTGATCCATAGAGTCAGTTGTCTCTTTTAGCTGTTGCTCCCAGTATTCTTGTATATGAGCCATACGTTCTGTAGTGCCATCTACCAGTTGCTTCATATCTAATTCAATGTTGATGATTTTTTCGGCGCGCTGTTCAACTATTTTTACAGTTTCGGCTACTTGGTTTGCATGTTGCTGAGTTTCATCTGCATCTTGTTCGATTTTTTTTCCGATATTATTAATTTCAGCAACCGTTTCATCAAATAGTTTTTTATCCTGCTCTGCAGAACGTCGTAAAGACAAAATTTTCTTTTGTTCTTTTTTCCCACTCTTAAGACGAGTGTAAATAGAAATAGTAACGGCGAGTAAAGCAAAGGCAACAAGCCCTAGTGCTATAAGTTCGACAAGATAAGTTAAGTTGGAGTACTGTGATAGTGTAGACACGTTGTTGCCCTCTATGTGTTTTATTATAGCCTCTCTGGCAAGATGATCAGATACCCCTGTATAACCCCAAGATTGAAATGTGAGGAATAGTATGGCTGATTGTAGTACTTGCCAGTAAAAATTTGATGTTGTTAGTAACTTCATTTTACAGTTCAGTCTGTCGTTATTTCAGGCTGCATGATTCGAGTATAGGTCAAAAGCTTTAAGTTTATCAATTTAATATTGCTAATTAAATGAGCAATATGATGTATATTATCTCGGATTTACTTTAAATATAGTACGTATGTTCTTATTGATTAACTATACTTTCTTTAATAAAACCCAACTCATTTAGCTTCTTCAAGCCTTACTTTGTCGCGTTTCATGAGTGTTCTAGCGTATAAAAAGCCACCTAGATAGAGCATGCAGCTAAGCAGTATCATTAAGTAGCCATAAATCTCTTCCTTCGGTGTGAAGGCATACCAGACGCCTAGCACGAAATATATAATCCCGGGAAAGGCTACTGCTACATGTGTACTATACCTTCCATTAAGTATGCCACGTACAAAGAATAACAGTGGGGTTAATAAGATAAGCAGCTCAATGGATCGAGGTATCTTTTGAACGGGGCTAAGCCAGCCATTCCAAGCAATTATCAAAAAGATGAGTCCAAGTAGACCTGTAATCGCTAATATGCGCCAAATAATAAGATATTTCATTAGGTTGCCAGTTTCGCTAAACGTTTTCCAAAGGCAAGACACAAGATTTTCTCTTCTTCTGATATAGGAAGCGCGCCATCCGAACCAGAAACATGGCTTGGGCCGTAAGGTGTTCCACCTGTAGTAGTAGTTAACAGGTCTGACTCTGTATAAGGCAAGCCGACGATAATCATACCTTGGTGTAACAAGGGAATCATCATTGATAATAAGGTACTTTCTTGACCCCCATGTAGGCTGGATGTAGAAGTAAAAACGCCTGCTGGCTTATCAACTAGAGCGCCAGAGAACCAGTGTTCTGTAGTCTTTTCTAAAAAGTATTTAAGAGGTGCTGCCATATTGCCAAAGCGTGTCGGGCTACCCAATGCTAGCGCATTGCAGTTTGCTAGCTCCTCCAAGGTGACATAAGGAGCGCCAGAGTCAGGTATGCTTTCTGCAATAGATTCACACACTTCAGAAACCTCTGGTACCGTTCTTATTTTGGCTTCAACGCCTGATATGCTTTCTACACCGCGCGCAATCAGTTGAGCCATTTTTTGCGTAGCTCCGTGGCGACTGTAATATAAAACGAGTACATGTTTGCTCATAGCTCTTGACTCATAGAATATCTAAAATAGTTTCTGGTGGACGACCAATAGCGGCTTTACCATTAGTCACTACAATTGGACGCTCGATAAGTCGAGGGTATTTAAGCATGGCTTGAATAAGGTCTTCTTTGCTTAGAGACTCATCGTCCAAGTTGTTTTCCTTGTACTCCACTTCATGTTGTCGCATAAGTTTTCTAGGGTCATCAATTCCTAGCATCTCAAGTACCTCGTTGAGCGTATTAGCATCAGGCGGTGTATCAAGATATGTGACAATAGTAGGTGTGATTTGCTTATCTTCCAACAACTTAAGTGTGGCTCTGGATTTGGAGCAGCGAGGGTTATGATATATGATGACGCCGTTTGTCATGTGACACTCTCTTGTAATATAGAAATATGTATTCTTAATCTATTGTAGAGATAAAAAACCAAAAATTAAAGGATGTTATGAAACTGCTAAATACCTTAAATATTCCTCTTCTGGCGAAGACTATAGCTACGTCACTTTTGCTTGTCTTCTCCTTATCAGCCAATGGTGCAGATTCCGAGACGGTTGAAGATTTTTCTTTTAAAGATATTAAAGGGCAAAACCACAAATTTTCGGATTATCGTGGGAAGTGGGTGTTGGTTAACTACTGGGGGACCTATTGCCCTCCTTGTATCGAAGAGATTCCTGACCTTGTTAGGTTTTCTGATAAGCATAAATCAGATGCAGTGATATTAGGAATGGATGCAGGCGGTACCAATGTTAAAGATTTAACAGAGTTTGCTGAAGAGAATATGATGGACTACTTAATTGCTCCCGTGCAAGAAAGTACGATCACCGCATTTGGTGTATTAATGGGGATTCCTACTACTTATGTAGTCACACCATCTGGGCAAGTTGCTGCAAGAGTGGTTGGGGTTATCGACCTAGAGGCAGTTGAGCAGCTGATGCAACAATATGCAGGTGCGCCAACTCAAGAGAAGGAGTTGGAAGGGCTACTAGATTTATAGCTTAGGGCTGCTTTTTTTTGCTCATTAGGGGTGCATTGTAAACCCCTAATGGGCAAGTTTAAAATTATTCTACTTAATTCGTAAATTTTGTCCCGGAAAGATGGTGTACTTTGGGGCTTTCAGGTTATTTAATTTAATAATCTCTTGCCAGTGAACGCCAGTTTTTCTCATTACTGCGAACACGGTATCTTTAGGCTTTACTATATAGAAAGTTTGTCCTTGTCGTGAGGTCCCTTGGCTACTTTCTGGGGTCTTAGGCTTAGGGGTGGCTTTTTTCTCTTTCACCGTGCCGGCAGTAGTCGATGCTTTCGTTTCGTTTTTTGTCGGACTGCGATTAGGTTTAACTGTGGTAGCTTTTCCGGGAACAAGGATAGGATCTGCAGAAGGGATAGGCTCTTCAGTAGGTGGTAAATAAACAGTGCAGCCCGTCACGCTGAAAAGGACTGTGGTTGTAGTAATAAGGGAAAATTTTAACTTCATAATGTCTCGCTCAAATAATAATTAGTACAGATTGTAGCCAATTAGAGCGGGCTAGTATATCGCCTAAACTAAAGGGACGAATTGAACCGCCTCATAATCTTTTGTTTCATAGCTGTCGCTTGCATCTTTAGTGATAACTTGTAGCAATTGAGTACTATTCTGTTTGCCGACAGGAATAACTAAGCGCCCACCTGTAGCTAACTGATCTAATAGTGTTTGTGGAATTTCATCAGGTGCTGCGGTGACGATAATGGCATCGTAGGGTGCATTTTGTTTCCAGCCCCAGCTTCCATTGCTTAGATGGGTGCGAATATTGCGAAAACCTAGTTTATATAGTAGGTCTCGCGAGCCTCTATAGAGTGGTTCAATGATTTCTACAGTATGTAATTCTTTAACTAATGCACCTAATGTTGCCGCTTGATAGCCAGAACCTGTGCCCACTTCCAAAACCTTGTCCGGTACACCATCTTCGATGAGTAGCTCAGTCATTCTAGCCACAATATAAGGTTGAGAAATGGTTTGCCCGTGGCCGATAGGCAGTGCAGTATCCTCGTATGCTCTGCTGGTCAGTGCTTCATCCATGAATAGATGACGAGGGAGTTTTTTCATAACGCGCAATACTTCTTTATTTTTGATGCCTTTTTGTTCGAGACGATCTATCAGTCGGTCTCGTGTACGTTGAGAGGTCATCCCAACGCCATGGATATTAAGATCAGTCATTGATGTTTTTTAGCCAGTCCGAGGTTGCATTAAGCGCTTGATAGCGAGTTAAATCAGTATGTATCGGGGTTACGGATATGTAGCCCTGATTTATAGCATAAAAGTCAGTTCCTTCTCCAGCATCTTGTTCCTCACCGGGTGGGCCAACCCAATAGATAGGATTGCCACGAGGATCTTTGGCATTAATAACGGGTTCTGCTTTATGCCGTTTGCCTAATCGAGTAGTTTGGAAGCCTTTAATTTTGTTCCAAGGAAGATTGGGCACATTAACATTTAAGATCGTATCTTCTTTATCAGGAAAGTCAGACATGTTTTCAAATAATAACTCAATGGTTTTTACCGCAGATTGCACGTGCTCAAGCTGAAAGGATGTGCTTGAAACCGCAATAGCAGGGAGGCCTAGAAAACGACCTTCCATTGCAGCAGCCACCGTTCCTGAATACAGGACATCATCCCCCATATTTGCACCTGCATTAATGCCGGATACGACAATATCTGGCTCATAATCGAGTAACCCAGTTAAAGCAAGGTGGACGCAATCCGTAGGTGTTCCATTCACACTATAAACCTGATCACCTCGGTCATTAAGTCGTAAAGGGTGCTCTAAAGTGAGTGAGTTGCTAGCGCCGCTGCGGTTAACTTCTGGCGCAACAGTAACAACCGTGGCAAACTGTTTTAATGCTTCTCTAAGTGATCGCAAGCCGAGTGCGTTATAGCCATCGTCATTGCTTAGTAGTATCTTCATAAATTATGGGTTTGTTCAGAAGTTATCATGTCTAAAAAATCAATTGATCCATCGCAAACAGAGAGTGAATTCCAGAACGCTATGTTGGGTGTGGAACGACTGAGTCACGATAAGGTCTTACATGATACCCCAAAGCCACGAGCTGTACCGATAAAAACGACTGAAGTTGAGCAACAAGTTCTGGTGGATAGGTTGTCCGATGAATACGAGCCTTTGGAGATTCGCTCAGGTGATATTTTGAGCTACCGTGGAGAAGGCATCCAGAAAAGAGTATTTCGGAAATTAAGAGGAGGGCATTACCCTATTTCGGATGAGCTTGATCTCCATGGTATGAATGCTAAGCAAGCAAAAGTAAGGTTGCTTGGTTTTCTTCAAGAGGTTAAGCAAGTAGAAAGCAGTTGTGTAAGAGTTATACATGGAAAAGGGAATAGGTCTGCTGATAAAGGAGCTGTGTTGAAGCGCAAGGTGGATCATTGGTTGCACCTGCATGGTCGGGTGTTGGCCTATCATTCTACTTTAGCCCGTGATGGTGGAACAGGAGCAGTTTATGTATTGCTCAGGCGGCAATATGAATCGATTTAACAGGAGCTTGAAATGCGTATATTTATTTTTGCTATTGTATTTTATGGAGTGGCTGTATCTTCGGCGATAGCTGAGTCTGGCGTGCTGGAGATTAATTGGTCGAAATTGAATGGCTCTAAAAGCCTAGTCTCTGCGCGTAGAGCTCCTTATCCAAAGGTATTAACTCAGGGTGTTCGTGAAGTGACCTTGCCAGTATATCTTCCGGCCTCGTTGGCTTATCACAAAGAAATATCAGTAGTTGCCGATAAGAACTTCTATACCCTAACGCTCAAACTAAAAGGAGCTACTTTGATAGCTTCTGGCGATAGAACTTATCAGCAGTCAGTGCAAGATAGTCCTCAACTAGAGGGAGTCATGCCAAGTTCCTCTGCGGCTAGTTTTACACGCGCTGAAGGAATGATGACGACAGACTTTAGTCGGTTAGGGGCAAATTACTCACTAGAGCTGGAGTGTGATAAGCCTGATCAAGATAGTCGTTGTTTACAGGGCAGCTTTTTGAAGGGTTTATATCAAGAGCTTGTTTTGGTGGGAGGTCATTCATGAAGAGAATAATTAGTGCGATAGCTTTACTATTCTTATCCTCCTGCTCAAGCTTGTCACAGCATGCTGACAAAGATAACTTTTCATATACGGCAGCTGGTAAATTGGTTCCAACAGGAAGTGGGGTAGGTAGGCAGGGAGATAAGTTTATTTATGCACCCGGGATTCGCTTCCCACTTGAGTCTGCTCCAGCCTATATCAACTCACAAGTCTACGGGATTGGTGGTTTATATGGGTCGCCAGGAAGCTTGTGCGACGCTCGTAACTTTCAGTATCCATGGCATGATAACTATTGTGAAAAACGAAGGTGGGGAATGCCTCTATGTCCTGCGGGTAAAGGGCATCAAGGTGTTGATATAAGACCTGCGACTTGTGAAAAAAAGAGACATGCTGCTGTAGCCGTTGAGAATGGGACAATCACATCTATTGGTCGGTATACGATTTACTTAAGAGGTGCTTCAGGACGGGTATATCGTTATTTACATTTAGACTCTAATACATTGCAAGTACGCAGTGGGCAAAAAGTAAAACGCGGGCAAAGGATCGGCTTGGTTTCAGATAATATGGGAGGTACGAGTACCTCTATTCATTTGCATTTTGATATGAAGCAAACGATACGATTCAATGATGGTCGTTCAGTAAGAGTTTTTGTTCCTCCCTATGCCTCTTTGGTAGATGCCTATGAGAGGCTATTAAAAGGCAGGCCTTAAGTTTCATCTTAAATCTAGGGGCATAAAAAAACCTGCAATAAGCAGGTTTTTTTATTGAATCCTTGGTGGCCGGAGGTGGAATCGAACCACCGACACGCGGATTTTCAATCCGCTGCTCTACCGACTGAGCTATCCGGCCAAGGAGGCGTATTACAGCGTTTCATGCATCAGAAGTCAAGTATTATTCTGTATAAAAATGAGGCTTTTTGTACTCTATATTACTAGTACTTTATTTAGCTTAATAGAGAGATCTTATGCATAAAAAAAGGCTGATAAAATCAGCCTTTAATCGAGGTTGGGTGCTTACGATCTAGCCTCCGAAGCCACTCGTGATATCCACGTTCTCTTTTGCAAAGCGTTGTAAGACATCAAGCTGTCTAACTAGGTTGCGAGAGTTTTCTTTGAATTTTCTACGTTCCGAAAATGTTAAAGAAAGAGCCTTAGGGAGTTTAATTGTTAAAGGGTTCTTAGGGATGCCATTTACACGAACTTCGTAATGCAAGTGGTTCCCTGTCGAGGTGCCGGTTGAGCCAACATAGCCTATGGTGTCTCCCAAATAAACTTTCTGACCGGGTTTAAGATTCTTTTTGTATCGACTTAAATGTCCATAAAGTGTCGAATATCCATCGCTGTGTTTGATGATAATGGTTTTTCCGTATCCGCCTTTTCGTGCGACATGATGGACAACGCCGTTAGCCGTTACAGCAACAGGTGCCCCTTTGTTGGCAGCATAATCAACGCCGGTGTGCATACGAATTCGCTTATATATAGGGTGGCGACGTTTGCCGTAGCCTGAGCTGATTCTTTTGTAAACAGTCATAGGGTGGCGCTTGAAAGCATTACTTAGATCGTAACCTTTGTTATCAAAGTAATCTACTTTGCTATCCGCTTGTACAAATCTGATTGCACGGTGTGAGCGGTTGTTGTGCATCAGCTCGGCGGCAAGTATATCGCCATCAGCAATTTTATTGCCTTTATGAAATATCTGTTGGTATACCAAAGTTATGCGATCACCTTTGCCTAGGTCGCGAGTCAACTTAACATCGCGGTCAAATATTTTAGTGATTTTCTTAACAACTTTTAGTGGGATATTTTCTTGATTGGCATCATAACGAAGAGAGTTCTTTATGAAAAGTGTTACACGTGTTTGGCGAGTTTCAATAACCTTCTTCTCAAGAAGCCCAATATATTTGTTATCCTTTTTTGAGATAACAAAGCTTTTCCTAGCATTAGGTTTATAGCTAATTAGCTGGTTGAGCTCACCATCTTTTTTCTCAGCACGGAGAATATAGCCAGCACTAATGTTATTAAGCTCTTTTTCAATGCTTGAAACTTTTTTGAGTTTGGTAGTTTCTGATTTATTGATACCGAGTTTATAGAGTACTTTGCTTAACTTGTCGTTAGGGGAAGCTATATAAGTTTTCCAGTTGCTCTCTTCAATATCATCAACATTAATAGAAGTATCTTCTGCTGATAGAGTTTCAAGGGTTGATAAGTTGAACTCTTTAGTTAATGTTACATATTGAGGTTCTGGGGTGTGGTTCGAATGAGTGTCAACATCTTTAGCAGTTGCAAAGCTAGTTGTAGTTGTTTTTGCAAGTAGATCACCTAGTGTATTAAAAGCGAACCTTTCTGTATCACTTGAATATAAGGTTGTAGCTGCAATAGCTAATGTACCAGCGAAAGCAAGCGTTACTTTGCCGAATGTAGAAGATGACTTCTTCGGGGTAATGTAAATCTCATGTCCCTTGATTTCGCCCTTCGCATTGATATCATCAATAGGTAGTTCGAATTGTTGCATTACTTCAGCCCAGTCCTTTTGAATCTTTTGATCCATGGGCGTTGAGTGTTTACTCAAAATTTTCCTCCAGGTGTCCCGCAATCGGGTCTAGCAAGTGCTAGGTTTCCACTGTTAATACCGTTTGCAGTGGATAGTTTCAATATTAGCATAATCAGTGGTCGCTATTCTTCGATAACTGGTAGTCACTGGATGTCAATGAAAACACATCAATTTTATGAGTAATTATAAATCTAAAAAGCATATTTCTCTTGTATTTTGCCAATATTGCTGTCCTTTTTATATGTATATTAAGCAAATGTCAAACTTTATGAATGCTGATTATTTGGATAATGTAGGAAAAACAATCAGCCTTCTAGGGTCATATATAGGGCAGTCATCACTTTATTCGTAAGGTATAGATGTAAGCTTGCTTCTCAGTCGACACTTTATCTTGCTAAAAATATTTTGTTGGGTTCTACGATTGTAGAGCTCTGGAGTGTTAGGTGTTCTCTTTGGTTTGTGTTGAGCAATGTATAATAATGAGGATAGAGAGAAAGTGTTTAGGATGTATGTTGGTTCGGCTTGCGATGTGCTACAGCAAGCTTCTTACTGTAGGTATCTATTGATAGTTATATAGTGGTGGTGTTTGGGCAAGAAAATGCCTTTCTTTATTTGACTCTGAATTTAAAGTACTAAAACACACTTTACTCTGCATATTAAGTCCTGTGTCTATTCATTTGCTATAGATACATTTCTGCTCTTGTTCTATCTATTATGACGTCAGCAAACATCCCAATGAGCTTTTAAGTGTTTTTGCCAACCCTTAGATTTATTATATTTGCTACATTAAGGTTTTAGTATACGAAGGGCCTTTCCGACATAGGGGCTTGCTTAATATCTTAAATTCCGGTTTGTGGTGTGCAGTTAGTATTAAAGGAGTCACGCTAGAAATGCTTACAATCTAATGTTGGTTTGCTTGTGATGTGGGAAGGGGCGGTTGTAATAAGAATATGAAGTTTTTATTGAAAATAAGGCAATAAAGAATATTAATATAAGTAATTGATAATTAATAATAAATTTGTTTATCCCTAAGTGTTAGGTGAGAAATTTTAACTATTTTTTAAAATAAAATTAAAAAACGGTTGACGGTGAAAAGGGGATGTATATAATGCGCTCCTCCAACGGCAGCAATGCAGTTGGAAAGCAGGAAAAATAAACATAGATCGACAGCATCTATGAGAAGTATTTAACAAGATAAGCAGATAAGTTTGTGTGGGGGTTTGTAGCTTTGTTAAGGCAAAGAAGCAAACC
>JAZGES010000065.1:0-6220 GCA_036478935.1 Thiotrichaceae bacterium | reverse complement strand
TGTCTATTACTATTTGTTTATCTGCCAGTAGATGCCCCGCCGAAGTTAGTCTATCTACTAAAACTTTACCTGATTTATCATCGGCTTCTGTGCGTGAGTCTGAGACAGTAAGTACGGCTATGTTTAGAGGTTTAGATACCTTAATATTTTCCATCTGTATATTTACCATCTTTAGCCGCCTGTAACGGGTGGGAAGAAGGCTAGTTCATCGCCTGCTTTTACTAGACTTTCTGGGTTTACATATTCATGGTTAATCGCAATTAATACGTTTTCAGGTAAATCTGTTTGACCTGTTGCCAGAGTCCAAGCTTTAGCTGTTGTTATAGGAGCGTCTGTTTTAATGAGATCTTCACTATGACCTATTTTTTCTCGGAGGCTAGCGAAGTAGATAATTTTAATAGTCATAATACGGTGTTTACATGATTAGATTTTAAAACCAAGTCCTGAGGGCGTGGTTAGGTTCTTAGGCACTAGTCTGGCAATTTGTTTAAGATAGTAAGTAGGCATCGTCATTCCCGTGTAGGCGAGAATCCTTCTGTCAGAATAGCACTTTGTACGAACATGGATACCTGCCTACGCAGGTATGACGATTTTTTTGAACGATTAGCAGTATGTGATTACTTTTAGGGCTATTAATATGACCTTATTATAATGAAAGGTGGTATTGATGATTTAATAAACACCCTCAAGTTTGTTTGAGAGTACCGAAGCTCTGGAGCTAGCCACCCGTCATCGACATAAAACGAATCACTTGATCTGGGTTTTCATTAAATACATGCTTTTCTGGCTTAAGACCCATGGCTTCTTCAATCACTTCTTCCAATGCTTGATCGCTGATACCTTGGCGCAATAAAGGACGTAATTCAAATTTATGTTCATCACCCAAGCAAAGATAGAGAGAGCCGTCTACAGATAGACGTACCCGATTGCAAGTTTCACAAAAATGCTGGGATATAGGAGTAATAAAGCCGATATGTAGGTCGTTATCCCTTACTTTGTAATAGCGAGCAGGACCTCCACCAGGGACGACTCCGGGAATTAAATCAAACTCATTTGATAGGGTGGTAATGACTTTTTGCAAATCCAAATAGTTATCATCACTAGCATTTCTACCGGTACTACCTACGGGCATGGTTTCTATAAAGCGCAGGGTAAAACCCATGTCGCCGCAGTAGTTAACTAGATCAATAAACTCATCATCATTGACCCCTTTCATGGCGACAGCATTTATTTTAACAGGAAATAGTCCGGCTTTTTTGGCTGCTGCTAATCCGGCTAATACCTCTTCTAGCTTGCCATTGCCTGTGATTTTCTTGAAACGCTTTGGGTTTAAGCTATCTAGGCTTACGTTGATTCTGCTGATGCCGGCTTGTTTAATATCTTCTGCATAACGTGCCAATAAACTAGCATTGGTGCTGAGAGATAAATCATCCAATCCATCTAATGCAGACAGTCGACCAATTAAGTCAGGCAGGTTTTTCCGTACTAAAGGTTCGCCACCTGTTAAGCGCACACGGCTTACGCCTAAACGAACGAAGGCATGAATGACACGCTCAATCTCATCAAAGGTAAGCCAGTTTTCTGGTACTTCAAAACCTTTGAAACCTTCTGGCATGCAATAGAAACAGCGCATATTGCACTTATCGGTGACGGATAGGCGCACGTATTCAATAGTTCTACCGAAGGGATCTTGTAGTTGGGGTTCAGAACCTGTGACAGGCTGATGTTTCATGAGATAGCTCTAGTCAACAAAGAAAGAATTTAACTATATCAGGCTTGAGTGCGCAGTTAGTTGATCTTTGTTAGTTGGAAGTCTGTTTTATTTGATAGAGATTAACTAAAGGACTGATCAGAGGACACTCAAGGAAGCGATTATTGAGTCTTAATTGACGGGAGGCGTGACTTCACAATATCCTATCATATTGTTTTAATTGGCCATATAGAGAGGCTGAAGTCCAGTATTCTGAGTAATTTACTTTACTAAGTCATTAAGCTCGAAGATAGGCAACAGAATAGCCAATACAATGAGTAAGACAATAATGCCCATAATGACAATAAGGACAGGCTCAAAGATGCTCAATAATGCGGTTAAAGTGCCATCTGTTTCCCGTTCTTGCTGAATCGCAGCTCGTTCTAGCATGGCATCTAGCTTGCCACTGCTCTCTCCACTGGCTATTAAGTAAACCGTCATGGGTGGAAAATAACCTGATTGTTCTAAGGCTTTATGGATAGGCGCACCTTCACGAACTTTCACAGCGGCTTTTTCTACTGCTTCTTTCATAGGCATGTTTTGCATGACTTGTGCGGAGATACTCAGAGCATCAAGAATAGGCACTCCACTTGATGAGAGGATACTTAGCGTTCGGGCAAAACTGGCGGTATTGGAGCCTCGAACTAATCGACCAACCAATGGTATTTTTAGTTTGAATCTGTCAAAACGGTAACGCCATTCGGGTAACCGTAATAAGCGTTTGAATAGGAAGATAGCAATGGCAATCCCAATAACCACATAAATTCCGTAGCCTGTAATGAAATCACTAAGCGCAAGAATAGCTTGTGTGAGTAGCGGAAGCTCTTGATCCATATCTTGGAATACGGTGACCACTTTTGGTACCACATAACCCAATAATCCAGAGACAATGGCAATTGCCATAAAGACCAAAATAGCAGGGTAAAACATGGCGGTAGTGATTTTTTGCTGCATCTCTTGTCGGCTTTCGGTGTAGTCTGCCAAGCGATCCAAGACAGCATCCAGATGACCAGATTTTTCACCTGCATCAATGGTTGCTTGATAAAGGTGAGGGAAGGCATTGGGAAATGCTTTAAGAGCGCTAGCTAAAGAGTGTCCTTCGATTACACGAGAACGCACAGCGGACATAATGCGTTTTACACTTTTTTTCTCAGTTTGACGTGCAGTGGTAGCTAGTGCTTCTTCTAGTGGGGCACCTGATTCTAGTAAGGTAGCAAACTGCCGTGTGATTAATGCCAAGTCAGCAGGTTTCATTTTACCGCGATTGGTTTTGCCACCAGTAGCATTTTTGCTGGATTCTTTGACCTCGTCTACTTCTAGTGGTGTGTTGCCACCCTCGCGTAATATCTGACGAACTTGTCGCGCAGTATCGGCCTCAAGAATCCCAGTTTCTTCGGCTCCTTTTGAATTGAGTATGGTGTATTCAAACGCTGGCATGATGACCTTCGTTACACATCTTCACGGGTGACACGTAGTACTTCTTCTAATGTGGTTTTGCCTTCCATAATTAACCTGACACCATCACGACGAATGCTCGGAGATTGCGTGCGAGCATATTGCTCAAGGTCTTGTTCGCTCTCGCCATCATGGATCATATTACGCAAACGGTCATCAATAGTGACCAGTTCATAAATACCACTACGCCCAGAATACCCAGATTGACTACAATGAGGACAGCCTTTTGGATGATATAAAGTAGGTGGATTGATGGGATCAACCTTTAATAATTGCGTTTCTGTTTCATCTGCAACATAAGATTCTTTACAGTGGTCGCAGAGCAAGCGTACCAAGCGCTGTGCAATTACACCGATAAGGCTGGATGATAATAAGTACGGTTCAACCCCCATATCGCGTAAACGAGTGACGACACCTACGGCAGTATTGGTATGTAAGGTAGAGAAAACTAAGTGTCCCGTTAAACTGGCTTGTACTGCGATTTCACCGGTTTCTAAATCACGTATCTCGCCAATCATTACTACATCTGGGTCTTGTCGTAAGATAGCTCTTAGACCACGAGCGAAGCTCATATCCACTTTGTTATTGACTTGAGTTTGACCAATGCCCTCAATGTAATACTCAATCGGGTCTTCTATAGTAAGAATATTTCGACTGGTTTGGTTTAGATCCGTCAATGCAGCATATAACGTAGTGGTTTTACCAGAGCCAGTAGGGCCTGTTACCAAGATAATGCCGTGTGGTTTTTTAATGAGTTGTTGCAGAGTTTGTTGCGTGTAATCCGCCATACCCAAATGAGTGAGATTTAAACGACCGGCTTGTTTATCGAGTAAACGCATGACGATACGTTCATTGTGTCCAGAAGGTAGCGTTGATACACGCACATCTACGGGTCTACCTGCCACTCTCAATGAAATACGACCATCTTGTGGTATTCGTTTTTCAGCGATATCCAGCTTCGCCATAACTTTGATACGTGAGATGACTAGAGGCGCTAGTGCTTTTGGAGGTTGTAAAACCTCACGTAATACACCATCAACCCGCATTCTCACTGTCATGCGGTTTTCATAAGTTTCGATATGAATATCAGACGCATCTTCTTTGATGGCTTGGGTCAATAGTGCATTGATTAAGCGAATAATTGGTGCATCATCTTCTGCTTCTAATAAGTCTTCTGGCTCAGGTAAAGCATCGGCAATATCAACTAAGTCCAGTTCATCACCAAGGTCGTCCATCATGGCTTTTGCGCCAGCTTCACCTTTGTCGTAGTGATTAGCCAATAGCTTGTTGAAAGTCTCTTCTTCAACGGCTTCAAAACGTATAGGGCTATTTATAAAGCGGCGTAACTCACTTGCAGCTAGTGGAGTGAGACCTGGTTTGAAATAGGCGGTGATTTCATTATTGCTATTAGAGTTGTTATCTGATGATAAAGCAGCATTATTTAAAACAATTCCATGCCGCTTGGCAAAGCCATAGGGAATATCTTTGGTAGATGTGCTTTCTCCATAGATCTCAGGAGCATCTGAATCTAGTATTAATTCACTCATCGCTAACCTGACTAGTAATCATCAATAACAGGAATCGATTCAATTGATTCTGTAGTAGTATTTTTTGGTACTGCTACAGGTTTACGAACTACAGCTCTTCTTTTCTGAGCTGCTGCTTGTTTAGCTCGATGTTGCTGAAGTTCACGTTGTGCTTTTCCTGGTGTTGTAATGACCTCTTTCAAAGGAGGAAAAGCACCCGCACGATTTTTAAAAGCGCCTCTTCTGAGAATTTTACTTTTCTGTTGGTTATTTTTAATCGCAGAATATTTTTCTTTGGTGTATACGCTTGCGTTCAGATGATCACGTAAGATAACAGGGTGGATGAATACCATTAAGTTTTGTTTATCTTTTGAGGTTGTATTATGTCTAAATAACCCTCCCACTATAGGTAAATCACCTAAAACAGGTACTTTTTCCTGAGAATCCCGGAAGGTATCTTCGATTAAACCACCCAATACCAATACTTCACCGTCTTCTACCATGACCGTAGTAGTAATTGAGCGATTATTGGTTACAAGGTCAGCTGCACCTGCAACACTTGCAGCTAAGCTGGAAGACTCTTGAGATATTTCTAGCTTAATACTAGTACCTTCATTAATTTGTGGCTTAACTTTTAGGGTTAAACCGACGTCCTTCCTTTCAATCGTTGTAAAAGGGTTAGTAGTCCCCCCCGTAGTACCAGTCGTAGAGCCTGTTCTAATAGGAATGTTCTGACCAACAACAATCGTAGCTTCCTCATTATCCATAGTCACTAGCGTTGGTGTTGAAAGAATATTAGTAGCCCCATCTGCGGCTAAAGCTTCAAGCAAGGCTACAAATTGTCTACCACCGACTGTACCGCCAAGGCCTAATACTGCTCCAGGTGTTATAGATGCTCCACCAGACGCAATAACTTGCCCCAGATTATTTCCACTTTGACTATTAAAAGTAACAACACCTATAGGTCCGTCCTTTTTACCATCTTCTCCTAGACCATTAAACCCAAACTGAAAACCTAATGTAGCGGTTAAGTTGCTACCTACTTCTGCAATAATGCTTTCAATCATTACCTGAGCACGTCTTACATCAAGCTTCTTGATTACAACTAACAGGTTTTTTAATATTTCTGCTTCCGCAGTAATAATTAAGGAGTTAGTGGCATCGTCAGCCTGAATATCAACACCACTACTACTACTTGATGAGCTGCTTGATCGCTTAGCTGATTTTGCTTTGCCTTCCTTATTTGCAATAACATCAGTTTTTGATAGACCTTGTAGGACATTGACTAAATCTGTTGCTTTTGCATAGCGCAGATAAATAACTTTGGTATTTCCTTCAGTCTTTTTAGGAATATCGAGCTTTTTTACAATAGCCCGAATTCTTCGACGTGTTGCATCATCGCCAGAAACTAATAGGCTATTAGTACGCTCATCTGCTGAAATTTTATTTCCAGATCTAGCAATTTTGCTTGCTCCACCGCTGGATTTAT
>JAZGES010000064.1:0-6586 GCA_036478935.1 Thiotrichaceae bacterium | reverse complement strand
ATCTCCCAGTCAAAATCGAGTTTCTGTTTCTCTGCAACGCCGCCAAAAACCAAGTTGTCGATAAATAATTTACCGTTTTCTTCTCGTAGTTCCAGACCTGCTGCATTTTTCAGTCTTTCCTTACCTTTAGCCTTATCGCCTACGGGTAACATAACGACTTTATCAACAGCTCTTCCTTCTAGTGTTTCACCTTTCACTTGTACACGGATTTGCGCTTTATCGGGTAATTGACCAGCAATATCATAAATCTTTGTGGCTTCAACTTGCTGTAGTGGTGGGTAGACCATGTCCATGAAGAACCCAGGACGGAATAGGATAAAGGTGATGAGTAAAAACGCTAGTGATTCCCACAGTTTGTTCTTGGTTAGGAACCAGCCTTGTGTCGCCGCCGCGAAGAGCATCATGGCGGCTGTGGCAGATACAATGACTATTAATAAATGTGTGGGGCTTTTGATGCCAATCATTAACAATTCAGTATTAAATATAAACATAAAGGGCAGGATGCCAGTACGGATGTCGTACATGAATCCTTGGATTCCTGTTTTGATCGGGTCTCCGCCAGATATAGCTGCGGCGGCATAGGCGGCAAGACCCACGGGTGGTGTGTCATCTGCCAGTATTCCGAAATAGAACACAAATAAGTGAACGGCAATGAGTGGCACGATTAACCCAGATTGAGCACCTAGAGTGACGATAACCGGAGCCATCAATGATGAAACTACAATGTAGTTTGCAGTTGTGGGTAAGCCCATGCCTAATAGTAAGCTAATAGCTGCTGTTAGGATTAGCATGATGATGAGGTTGCCACCGGAGATAAACTCAACGACTTCAGCTAGAACCAGACCAACGCCTGTTAATGTCACTGTGCCGATGATAATGCCAGCCGCAGCGGTTGCTATGCCGATACCTATCATATTACGTGCACCAGCTACCATGCCTTCTTTAAAATCTACCCAGCCTTCGCCTAAGCGTTGTATAGGGCTTGTTTCTCCCCGCATCATGGCTTTTAAGTATTTATGGGTGAATAGCACAAAGATCATGCCCATAGATGCCCAGAATGCGGATAGAGCAGGGGATAATCGTTCAACCGTCAAACACCAGATTAGAACGACTACAGGTAATAGGAAGTACAAGCCGGACTTTACAATAGGGCCGGCTTCTGGCAGCTCTTTGATTTGATCGCTACGACCTAAATCAGGATGCTTAACTGCTATTTTTACCAAGAAGAAATAGGCAACAACGAAAAGTCCTGCTGCAATCCAAGGGGTGGCGGCTCCGGCAACACCTTTTAGCCAACCTAGTCCGTAATACATCGCCATTGATAAAATCATAATGCCGATAATCACAGTCATAAACGTAAATATGCTTTGTAAAAACGTTTTTTGAGTGCGTCTGGGTAAACCCACCATTCCCGCCTTACATGCTTCGAGGTGGACAATATAAACCAGTGCAATATAGGCAATAATGGCGGGTAAGAAGGCATGTTTAATGACTTCGATATATGAGATACCGACGAATTCGATCATCAAGAAGGCTGCCGCACCCATAACAGGCGGTGTCAGTTGTCCATTAGTGGAGGATGCCACTTCAACAGCCCCAGCTTTTTCTGCGGAAAAGCCAACGCGCTTCATTAATGGAATAGTGAAGGTTCCGGTGGTCACTACGTTTGCGATTGATGAACCGGATACTAAGCCAGTTAAGGCAGATGAGACTACTGCTGCTTTCGCGGGGCCACCTTTTAGATGTCCTAATAAAGTAAAAGCTACCCAGATAAAATAGTTTCCTGCACCTGCTCTTTCCAATAGGGAACCAAAGAGTACAAACAGGAAAACCATGCTAGTGGATACGCCTAGAGCGATACCAAAAACGCCTTCCTGTGTGATCCATAAATGACTCATAGCACGGGAAAAGGATGCTCCTTTCCATGAAATCACATCCGGCGCTAAATGCCCGAAGAAGATATAGCCCATAAAGATCGTTGCGATGATCATTAAAGGGAAACCCAATGTACGGCGTGCGGCTTCAAGCACAAGTACCAAGCCGATCCCTGAAATAACCAAATCTGTTGTGGTGGGTAGGCCGGGGCGATCTGCTAACTCTCTGGCATAAACGGATAGGTACATCGTGACGATGACGCCTACTATTGCTAAGAGCCAGTCTTGCGGGGGGATGTAATCCCGGGGTGAAGATTTGAGTGCAGGATAAGCCAGATACGCCAGAAATAGGGCGAAGGCTAAGTGAATGGAACGTGTATCTGTATTGTTAAGTACCGGAATGTATTCCGGAAACATGTAGGGTAAGGGAGAGGCGATCCATAGTTGGAATATAGACCATGCAAAGGCTGTCCAGAATAACAGGTGTCCGACGTTTCCTTTGGGATGTCGGGCGCCGGTATCGGTTTCGGCGATCATCTCTTCAAGTTTGGATTCGTCGATCTGATGATCGCTTGTTTTGATGTCAGCCATACCTTCTCCTTGGTGATTAGCACCCCTCTTTATGAAGCGGGGCTGGGGGATATTTAAGGTCTAGACAGCAATGGACTTTCGTTACTTAAATCTCCTCAATTACTTTTATTGAGAAAGCTTTAATCAAGTATCCGTCATACCCGCCTTCGCGGGCATGACATCTTTTTTAACTTGTTTAGAGCTTCCTTTAGCGAAGCTTATTACTACTTGATCAAACCCACTTCTTTGTAGTACTTCTCAGCACCAGCATGTAATGGAGCTGAAAGTGCATCTTTAACCATTTCTGTTTTCTTCAGGTTTTTAAATGCAGGGTGTAATTTCTTGAAATCATCAAAGTTTTCGAACACAGCTTTTACCACTTCATAAATAACTTTATCAGGTACTTTTGCAGAGCTTACAAACGTTGCGCCTACACCAAACGTTTTTGCTGCATCAGGGGTTCCTTTATACATACCTTCAGGGATTGATGCATAACGATAGTAAGAGTTTTCTTCTACTAGCTTATCAATAGCTGGGCCATGAATATCAGCAATTTTAGCATCACAGGTAGTTGTGGTTTCCTTAATTAAACCAGCAGGATGGCCAACCACATAGAAATAGGCATCAATCTTGTTATCACACAATGCTTGCCCCATTTCTGCTGCTTTTAATTCAGCTGCAAGTTTAAGATCTTTACGATCCATGCCCAGTGCTTTTTCAATCACCTCAAAAGTAGCAACGGTTCCTGAACCGGGTTGTCCGACATTGACGCGCTTGCCTTTAAGGTCAGCAAAATTCTTGATGCCTGAATCTGCACGTACTACTAGCGTTGCTGGTTCAGCATGTACCGAAAACACTGCGCGAAGGTCTTTAAACTCACCGGCATCTTTAAATTTAGAGGTGCCATTGTAGGCATGGAATTGCCAATCTGACTGCGCCACACCCATGTCCAGTTCGCCTGCACGAATGGTGTTAATATTGAAAACAGAGCCTCCCGTTGATTCAACAGAACATCTAATTCCTGTTTTTTTACGGTTTTTATTGACCAAGCGACAGATGGCACCGCCGGTTGGATAGTAGACTCCCGTTACGCCACCAGTACCAATAGATACGAAGGTGGTCTCTCCTGCTGCTATTGCAGACGTAGAGAATGCGGTTCCAAGTACTAGTCCTGCGGTAGCAAGTGCTATGGTTAGTTGTTTTTTCATGATGGATAGTCCTCCAGTGACTAGTCAAACTTATTGAATAAGTTCCATTTATAGTTTTCATTATAGCTTTCAATTCTAGCTTTCGATATGGTTTTGACAGGTTCTCCGTCAAAACGAATACAAACTTTAGCTTGTCTTAACTTAAAAGGCACTTCTATTAATTCATAGAGACCTTTGTATGAAAGTATGGCGAGAGAAAAAAGAGCGTAATTTTTCAGATTTTATCTAAAAAGGAAGGTAATAGCCGAGCTATTGGCTGAGTTTTTAGACAAAATTTGGGAAATTCAAGCCTTTTTTATCCGTCATATCTTTCGTGCAAGGGTCTCTCATAGATCAGCGAATTAAGAAGTGCCCTGTAAGTATATAGAAGAGTAGTAGACATTCTGCAAATAAAAGTTGGGTCAGGATTAAAAAAAAGAGCAAGTAGAGGAAAAACTAATCACCACAGCATGTGGGACACGCACTAGAACAGAGATACTTATTCTAGTTTTTTGCATCAGTGAACTATTTAAAAATTTTAGCGACTATAATATTAGTATTAGCTAATATCTTTATTTTTGACAATCTTTAGTAAGCCATGCTTAAAAAATTCTTCCATCCATTTTTGTTGTTCCTAGGGTTTATAGCCTTATTACTATTATCCACCACTGTAAGTGCTAGTAATTGTATCAACGCAGATGCTAATAAAATTCTAAGTAAAGCCAAGATATACCAAAAACAAATAAATGCGGCAGCAAAAAAATATAGAATAGATTCGCATCTAATACGGTCAGTAATAGCTATTGAGTCCTGTTATAAGCTAAAAGCAGTATCTACCGCTGGAGCACAAGGTTTGATGCAATTGATGCCTGATACCGCCGATAGGTTTGGTGTTAAAGATAGTTTTAATGCATCACAAAATATAAAGGCTGGCACTCGCTACTTACGCTTTCTGCAACTTCGATATAAAGGCAACTTAACAAAGGTGTTAGCTGCCTACAATGCAGGAGAAGGTAAGGTTGATCGCTATCAAGGTATTCCGCCTTATAAAGAAACACAGACATATGTTAAAAATGTATTGGCTGTCTATAAAAAGCTAAGACCCCCTGTTATTGCCAAACGTAAGGTACGGGGAAAACCTGGCAGGCAGGGGGTTGATGAATTACGAGCAAGAGCACCGCATCTATTTAAAAAACAATAATTAACATACAAGATAGGCAGGAAGAGTAATAATCATTCAGATAGGATCTGAAAAAATGATTTTACCCTCAGAAAGATAAAACTCGTTTTGCACCAATAAAACATTTGTACTTTTCATTTAACATCAGCCCTTTGTGAGTCTGAATGACAGGATGACCTATTTCATAGGATAAATGTAATACGCACCCAGCGTCTATATACACACCAACATGCGCACCATAAGCTTTGGGTGTTTTGTTATAGAGCATTAAGTCTAAAAATCGAAAGGGTTTCGTTTCTTTTGTATATTTGCTATCACTCCATAACTCACTTGATCTGAGTTGAGGGGCGTTCTTCCCAAAGTGACGTAAGAACTCATAAGCATAGACTTGACAATTAGCCCCTTGAATTAAATCATCTTGGTCTTTTACTCCGGGGATTCTTTCAGCGTTGTAACTAACCTTCGCGAACCTGTGCGGTATTTCGAATGTTAAATTTTCACATGGGGAGTCATTTGATTGCATTTGACTCTATCCATTTTTCAATAGTCTTTTTACCTTCGTAGCGCACCAAAACCCAATCGTTTGAACGTTTAAGAATATTGACCTTATCCCCTTTAACAAGGTACATCTTACTTTTAGAATCTTGATTGGCTTCATCATATAACCAGCATTTCTCAACTGCTATTTCAGCATTCTTAGAAGCTCCAATAACACTCTTTGCTTGCGTATTAGTTTCGGCAGAAGGTTTGCTGTCAATGCGAGGAGTAATTTCAATCCAGCGCCCTTGTTTAAGTGTACGGATGGATGATTTGTACATGGCTTCTGCTGTTACAGCTGGCAAATAGAATCGTCCGGTGTAAGCAGGGTTGACCAATATAGAGAAATGTTTGGTCTCATCGGCATTGAGTGAAAAATAACTATAGATTCGGTCATCACGTACATCTTGATAGTCCGTTTTGCTACTTCTTTTATAGTTTGCATTATGGATTTCCATCCCACTGGGGATTAGGTGGGATAGTGCGATATTTTCGAGAGCCTGGCCGCTAGTATTTTTCACGGTGATGACTATTTGAATATCTTGTCCTTGTTTAATGGGAGCTGATAAATCAATGTCTTTATGATTTTCAGGATTCCCGTAATAAACCGCTAGTTCCAAACCGTCACTGATATCTGCTTCATCACCCGCTTGAGGAATGCCTTTGCTAATGATGCTGGTATAGAGCTTTGTTGCAGCTGTATTCTTAACCTTGATGTTAAGTGTGTCGCTAGATATTTCACCTAGTGGTTGCGATAGATAGGCCTTTTTACTTTTGATTTGAGTAAAATCCTGATTGCCTATTGAGAACTCAGCTTTAAGCGCATTTTTGGTAGCTTCTCTCTCTCCTATGCCTGCCGTATCACCTTGATCGCTGACATGGCGAGAGACAGCCATTAGCGCCCAAGCAATGCCATGGGTGTTGTGGCTGTTTTTAGCCAGTTCATCAGCAATGGCTTGTACGAAATGTTCAGCATCTTGAGTTTTACCTAGCGTTGTTAAGGCATTAAGCTGAAGCCCTAAATCACTAAGATGAGTACTGAAGGTTTCTGAATGTTGCTCTGTTTTTGCATTCGGGTCTGCAACCAATCCTTGTACGATGTTCTTTGCGGCGTCGGATTGTCCAGCGAGCTGATAAGCAGAAGCTAGTAGCCACTTTGCTTTCACGCCTTGACCTTGTATACCCTGTAGAGCACCTTCTCTGAAACGATTCATTGCGCCAAGTTCTGGCTTTCCTGC
>JAZGES010000063.1:0-3037 GCA_036478935.1 Thiotrichaceae bacterium | reverse complement strand
GGCTATAACTTCTTTCTAAGAACATGTGAAAAGACTTTGCCAAAGGCAAACGTATTGAATTTTCTTGGTTGTATATATTTACCCGTGATGTAGAGAAATTTGTTGATTGCCCCTGGTACGACAACTCGCTTTTTACCAAGATATTTGAGTCCGGCTGCTGCGACTTTTTGAGCTGAAATTGGTTTTATGGGTAAGCCCTTAAAATCAAAACCTTGTGAAAGTTCGGTTTGTGCAAAACCAGAGTTAACTGACAAAACATCAAGATTATAGTGTTGTAGTTCTGCTGCTAGGCTCTCAGATAAAATAAGATCATAAGCTTTAGTTGCTGCATAGTTTGCAATATAAGGTGTGCCTTGAAATGCAACCAATGAGGACATAAAGATGATTCCTCCTCGTTTGCGCTTAATCATGTCTTTCGCAAAATGATGAGTAAGAACAAGCGGCGCCTTACAATTGAGGGATAGTGTATCTACAGCCTTATCAATCGAAGTTGTTAGAAAGTGTCCAGAATCTTCAATGCCCGCATTATTGATTAATAAGCCAACTTGTAGTTCATCGGCTCCATCAATGACTGCCTGCAAGCCTTTATCAGTGGTTAGGTCGGCAATAATAACTTTTGTTTCAATTTCGTATTTGTTTTCCAGTTCTTTAGCAAGTGTTTCAAGGCGATCCTGTCTTCGTGCAACCAAAATAATATTCATTTTTTTGGCAGCAAGTTGCTTGGCATATTCCTCACCTATGCCCGATGATGCCCCTGTTACCAGCCCCCATGAACCATATTTTTTATTGAAAGTGTTCATTGTATTTCCTTGTATGTTTAATCGTTTTAATTACAGAGAACTCGATAATGTAGAGAAGAAACAAATGTTGTGTTCGATGCGGTTTCAGTAGACAAAGCACTTATTAGTGCTTATTCATATAGAGGCTTATTCATAATGATTTTTAACACAAGTTCGCTGTCCAATTTCGTTAATCCAACGTTGTAGGTGATGCAGTTTTTTCATTTCAGGTGGCTCTATCGTCTTTGCCCATGGGTAGGCTGCGATATCGGCAATGCTGTATTCATCCCCTGCTAGGTATGCTGATGAGGAAAGGTGCTGGTCATAAACAGCGTAATATTTCATTATTCTACTTTTGAGTACCAGTGACGCTTTTGTATGATTATTTATCCCAAGATAAAATGCATTAAAATGGGTAGTGGCAGTGTCGGTTGCATCAAAAAATAACCACTCCAATGCTTTTGCACGACTTGTCTTATCAAAAGGTATAAGCTTTCCTTCCTTTTCTGCGAGATGGAGAAGAATAGAGGCAGACTGCGTTAAGGTCAGTGGCTTTCCATCATGAAGTTGGTCATGGTCAACAATCACGGGAATACGAGCTGAAGGGTTTAGTTTAAGAAACGCGGTCTTGTAGTTATCGCCACTAGATAACGATAAAACATGTTTGCGATAAACAATTCCAAGCTCATTCAGCGTAAGCTCTACTCTGTCGCCATTGGGTGTATCTGCAGTATAGAAATCAATCATTTTGGTAGCTCATTTGTATTAGCCTCAGGCTAATATCCTGTCGTATCTGGCTTAGCTTCATAGAACCAATACCTATCAGTCAGACTAGTTGGTTTGTTAAGATATTAATACAGACTATCTAGTTTGTAAATGCTATATTGTAAAAATGTTTACATGAGCAGCGGTGAAGAAAGTGACACGTAATCCACAACAAACACGTCAAAAACTACTTACAACAGCCTTTGAAGAAATCCATAGCCATGGTTTTCAAGGAATGCGCGTGGATGAAGTGTTACGTAAAACAGGTTTGCAAAAAGGAGCGTTTTATCATCACTTCAAAAGCAAACTTGAATTGGGCTATGCGGTATTAGATGAGCAGATTCAGCTCATGCTAGAAACAACTTGGCTTGAACCTTTGAAGGGTATTGAGAACCCTTTGATTGATTTCCCTAAATTGTTAGCAAGCCATCCTGATCGGATTCCTAGGAGTATGCGGGTGCATGGTTGTCCATTAAATAATTTGGCACAAGAAATGGCCTCTCAGGATGACGGTTTTCAACAGCGTGTTGCCGGCTTGTTTGATAGCTGGATAAAAGCATACACACAACTGTTTGAAGAAGCTCAGACTAAGGGTTATGTACGTGCCGATATTGATGCTGCAGAAATTGCCCGTTTTCTGGTTGGGGTACTGGAAGGTAGTATTAGTATCCTCAAAGCTGAGCGCTCACCTCAGCAATGGCTAGCCTGTCAGTCTCAGATTGAGGTTTATTTTAAAGGCTTGCAAGCATGAGGTTATGGCTGGAGTTGACTACTAGTCTGCCTGAAATCGCTGCATAAACCCACCAATCCGTGCCGTCAATGCCACTGACCTGTCGGAATCTCTAAGCCCAGTTAACAAGACATCTCGCATATCAGGAATGGGTAATAACTCCATTAAGATTACATCAAAACCTTGCTGCTCTTGTTGAGCTAAGGCTTCTAAATAGGATTTTAAGAGAGCCGGATTTTTAAGAGTGGTCCACGCTCTACTTGCAATTAGCGCAAGAATTTCGATATCTGTGCTGAGTGAGCTTTCAAGTAATAACTGAATACTGTCATCCCTGAGTTGTTCACTTGCGGATAAACCACGTGCCAGTGACGCTATCAATGGCGTATTGGGTGGCGTTTCACTTTCTTCATTTAGCTCACTTTTCATCCGATCCAGTAAAGCCTGACTAAGTTGTGTATCAGGATTAGTATGTTCCAATAGCTGACTAAACATATTTAAAGGTTGTTCTGGCATGGCTGGAATAGCTTGAGTCACTTGTTGCATATTGTCATCACTATCCAGGTTTGCTGCGACATCAGCAAGCCCTTGGAAGCCTAAGGATGACCACTCGTCATAGCCTAATTCGCCTGTAAAGTATTCTTGTGCATGTTCATAAAACTTCGAAGGCTTTTGCTCTAAAGCACGAGTGGCTAATGCATTGAAAATCGCCATTTTGTCTTGTTGCGGTTTGAAGGCAAATTGGCTTTCTTCTTGAGAGGTCTTC
>JAZGES010000062.1:0-14375 GCA_036478935.1 Thiotrichaceae bacterium | reverse complement strand
TATTTCCCTCTCTAATCCAAGTGTTGAACATGAGTACATTCCACAAGGATAGTTGCCAGTTGTTGTTGCCTGATAAATGTTCCTTCCATCTTTTTCTAATGGGTGCTGGCTTGAAATAGCCATCTTGCTGTAGTCGTGTTTCATCCAATAAATCTTCAGCCCAGTCTCGTAATGGGCCACGTAACCATTGATCAATGGGCACACAGAATCCCATTTTTGGTCGATCAATGAGCGTTCTTGGGACGTGCTTTTGGAGTATTTGTCGTAATATCCATTTGGAATCATCCCCATGTATTTTATATTCCATGGGTAGTTGCCACGCAAATTCAACGACACGATGGTCAAGTAACGGAGCACGAGTTTCAAGGGATACTCCCATGGCAGCGCGATCCACCTTGCATAATATGTCATCTGGTAAATAGACAAGTAGATCGAGTAACATCATGCGTTCAATGTTATTGAGTCCATCCATATTAAGTAGGTTTCCCGTGTAAAAAGTGGCAGGCTCTGTGGCATTGATAACAACGTCAGAGGGAGCCTGCCATAATGAAGCAACTCCTAATGACAGGCCTTCAATGCTAGTGCTGCTCATGACTCCTGCGCCCTTGTGAAGTCTGTCTCCAGTAACGGAAAGGTGTCCAAATGAAGGAAGGATGTTGAGAACTTTATTCCATCCAGCAGGTGATATTCTCGTTATATTTTTTGCAATAAATTGTCTAGCCGGCTGAGGGAAATGAGCAAGCTTGTTCCATGTGTTAGCAGTAAATTGATAACGATGGTAGCCAGCAAATAACTCGTCTCCCCCGTCCCCTGAAAGTGCTACTTTAACGTCCTGCTGAGCAAGCTGTGATACGAGGAATGTCGGGATTTGTGAAGGGTCAGCAAAAGGCTCATCGAATAAGTGCGGAAGCTTTGGAATAACCTCCATACTATCTTCTGGTGTAACGTAAAGTTCAGAATGTTCTGTGCCTAAGTGATGAGCGACATCTTTGGCATAATGCGCTTCATTGTAGCGTTCATCATGAAAGCCAATAGTAAATGTCTGTATCGGGCGCGAGGATTGTGCTTGCATCAAAGCTACTACCAAAGACGAATCTACGCCACCAGAAAGGAATGCACCTAGTGGTACATCGGCCATCATTTGTTGTCCTACCGCATCCATTAGTAGTGACTCTAACTGAATTGTTGCCTCTTCACGATTGCCTTCAAAGGGATGAGCGCATTGCTGTGCAGTATCGGCAACTGACCAGTAGGATTCAATATGAGGTTTGCCTTGGTATTGTCTAGATTCAAAAGGCAAGGTTAGCAGGCATCCCGGCATTAATTTATTGATGCCCTGATAGATAGAGTCGGGTGCTGGGATGTAGCTATGGCGCATGAATAGGCACAGTGCATCACGGTCTATTTCGGACTTAAAAGCAGGGTGGGCTTTTAGTGCTTTTAATTCAGAACCAAAAAGGAAAGTATTCTCTTGCCAGCCATAATAGAGAGGCTTTTCACCCATGCGATCACGGGCTAGGCTTAAGCTTTGTAGTTGCTCGTCCCATAAGGCTAGGGCAAACATACCAATGCACTTTTGCAGTGTTTTTGCTAACCCCCAAGACTCTATCCCAGCTAATAAAGTTTCAGTGTCAGAATGTCCTTTCCAGACAGGCGCTTGACCTTTTTTTTCGAGCGCTGAGCGTAGCTTGAGATGGTTGAAGATTTCACCATTATAAACAAGGGTGTATCTCCCACTATGGGAGCGCATGGGTTGATGCCCAGCAGGGGTGAGATCGACAATAGATAGTCGCTGATGAGCGAACCCTACTTTACTGCTCTTATTAAGCCAAACATCAGAATCATCCGGTCCCCGATGGTTAATCGCTTTCCCCATATTCTTCAGGACTGAGGAAGGATCTTGGGAATGGCTTCGTTGAGACTCAAGAAACCCTGCAATACCACACATTAGTCGCTACCATCTTTGTTGTTACTTTTAGTGACCAAAAGCACATCAACCGGCAGCTAGTTTTTTGGTTGATGAGTAGCTGTAGTATTTATCATAGCCATAATGCCCTTGTGCCTTGCTAGTGGCTTTAGTCAGTATAAAACCAATGACATTGGCATAACTAAGCTCAAGGTTCTTCAGTGTGTCCTCGATGAACTTCTTATCAATTTTGTCAGCAGAAACAACAAAAAGTGTAGCTTTAGCTCGGTTTGATAATATCAAGGCATCAGCAAATCCTAACACGGGGGGAGAGTCTATAATGACATGGTCAAATTTAACGGATGCCCAATCTAAAAACTTGAGCATTTTATCGCTGGAAAGCAGATCAGCTGATCTTTCATCATATAAACCAGCAGGGATTATATAAAGACCCGACTTATCAATACGCTGGATAGCGCTGTCTATAGACATTTCTCCTGCTAAAAATTCGCTCAGTCCGTTGAGGTTCTCTTTATTTAAGTACTCGTGTACAGATGGTATTCTGAGATCAGCATCTACTAGCAATACCGTTTTACCTGATTCCTCAATGACAGTAGCTAGATTAATAGCGGTACTAGTTTTACCCTCATTGGGTTCTGAGCTGGTGATGTGAATGATCTTTGGAATACCCGATTTACGGCTAAAGTTTAGCTTTGTACGTAAAGATCGAAAGGCTTCTGATACAGAAGGTTCATGATCTCTATTTTGTAAGAGCGCTTTGTGTTGCTTCTTAACATAAGGAAATACGCCAAGCACTGGGATATCTGATATTTCATTTAAGTCGTCAACTGTATGAATGCGGGTATCACTTGCATTGAATTGAAAAGCAAGTGAGCCACCAATCAACAATCCAGACAACAGGCCTAGTCCTAGGATCATTGGGATATCAGGCTTGTGTTTGCGATAGGCTGCATAGGCTGGTTCGACTATGGAGATATGGCTAGTACCAAAATCTTCTACGACAGTGATCTCCTTAACGCGCTGTAATAGGCCTTCATAAATCTTTTTATTGGTCTCAACTTCACGAAGCAGGTTGTTATAGCCCACGTTTTTGTCATTGAAAGTGACTAACTGTTTCTTGCCAAGCTCAAAGGCTTGTTTGAATTTTTCTTCATTTTGTTTTGCAGCAATATATTTGCTTTTAAGGTCACTGTTGACTCCTTTTTTTACACCTGAAACCTCGTGAGCCAGTTGTGATCTAGTTTTATTAACCTGCTGTCGCAACTGGATCATGGCAGGATAGTTAGCTTTATAGACTAGGAGTTGCTCTTGATATTTGGTCTGTAAGTCACTTAGCTTTACTTTGAGGCTCTCGATGACTTTGTTATCCAATGTTCTTATGTGTCCCGCTGACTCATGTTGTTGCTTAAAGGTGCTCTCAGCTACTATTCGTTCTTGTTGAGCTTTAATGTAAGACTCACTCAGTGCTTCTAACTTTCCTGAAGTTAATGACTTGTCACCATCAATATGAATAATATTTTTATTTTTCGCGTACTTGAGTAGTTCATGTTCAGAATCCAGTAGTTTCTGTTTAGTTTTTACTATTTGTTTGTTCAATGACTCACGGGTCTCTTCGGCAAGCGCTAAGCGTCGCTCTAGAGTGAGTTCGATAAAGTTCGCGGCTAAGCTGTTTGCAATAGCAGCAGAGCCTTCTGCGGTTTCCCAATCAACAGTGAGATCAATGAGACCCCAGTCTTTACTAGGGATGGTGATGATTTTTTCCTGTAGCTCTACTTCTATAGGTTTTTTGCTATCTTTTTTATTAGCAGCCAAAACGCCCCATTTTGCGGGAATCCACTCACGTACTAAATTTTGTGCTTTTTCGAAAATACTCTCTTTCTCGACCAGCTCCAGCAATGTTTTGCTCAGTGCTAATTCATCAATAGTTTTCTTAATGATAGATCGGCTTTGTAGTAGCTTAAACTCACCTTGATAAAAATCTTGATCGGGTTGTGTTTTTTTTCCTACTTCTACATCGTAGCTAAGTACTTTGGCTGGACTTGCATTGATCTTTAGTGTTGTTGTAGATCGATAGACGGGATCTATCAGCAGTGCAACTAGTAAAGATAATAATAGCGTTGCTAATGTTGTAAAAATAATGAGTTTTTTTCGTTGCCTCAAGACTTGCATGAAGTCGGAAAAAGAGGCTCTGTCTTCGTGGTTATGATCACCATAGCTTGCGGGGAAGGCAATGATTTGTGCTTGGTTATCATTCCTTAGACTGGAGTCATTAGATTGAATAACAATCTCCCCTGAGTTACTTTTAGTCATGTCTTTACCGCTGTAATAATTAAACTGAATGAGTTAGTTGCGAAATATTTGCACGAAAGAAATGACGGATAAGAATTGATGTGGATTTCTAAGTTTCTACTGAAAACTAGAAATCATGCTCATTATCTTTTGCCATCTTTGTGTAAATTAGGTTGTGAAAAATCTCATTAATAAATATTTTTATCTGGTTATCTTTACCATGTGACCACTTTTGTTATGTTGAAACAACAAACTTAGTAGTCCTCCCAAGTAACCAAATCCATAAGAAAGGTGGCTGGTCACAAAGCTCATTATTATTTGTAACCAGGATTTAAATTTCTTTTGTTTTACCTTTTTTCTAACAACTTGGAGTGATGCTACTGAACAAGCAATCAAGTAGGTGGAAGTCAGTATTACCAGCAAGCTTAGAAATATTGGGTCGAAAGGCGCAAGAAAAGCTGTGATGGCAAGAGATAAAACAAGGATTAACGGTACAAATTGCCTTAGTGTAGCGGGTGATCCTATTTTCTTGTTGACTACCGGTCGAGAGTAGCCGTACTGGTACATCATTGCGGAAAGCTTTTTGAAGTTTTCTCTAGCGAAGTAACGAATTTTTTCACCAGGGATTAAATAAACCTTCAGTCCTGCTTGTTTAATCCGTGCATTAAATTCATGATCCTCACCTCGAGACATTTCAGTATCAAACAAGCCAATAGTTTTAAATAGCTTTCGGTGAAAAAAACCAAAGGGAACCGTATCGACTTCTCTTATCTTTTTTATACCAATTCTGAAATAAGAATTCCCCACTCCGAAAGAGTTTGATAAAGCGTGGGCGATAGATCTTGCCTTGCTCGTGTTGTGGCTGGGTAATGTTTCAATGCAGCACCCTACATTGGCGCCGCCAGTCTTTATAATGGAATGATAGAGTAGGGTCAGGTAATTTCTAGGGTATCTAGCATGCACATCCATGCGTGCAATAAACTCCCCTTTTGCATTCTTTATGCCGAGGTTTAGAGCATGTGGAGCTGTTTTATGAGGGTTATGAAGAATTTTTAAAAAAGGGTACTGCTTTTTCAATTCCCATAAAATTTGTTGAGTTCCATCATCGCTTCCACCATCAATAATGAGCAGCTCGTAGTGCTTCTTATCGAAGGTCTGATGGGCGACCGACTCTACCATGTCTTCAATGAAATCCTTTTCATTAAGACATGGCACAATAATGCTTATTTTAACATCCATGTTCATAGCTTACTTCTTGGCTTTTAACCTTTCTTGGTAATACGATTAATATCCCTACTGAGAGCCCCTAGGTCAGGATTCAGAAGTGATAAATAAATAAAAACTGATTATTATAAGTTGTAATTATTTACTATATAATTTAAATGATTCACACTTTAATATTATAGTGTAATAATTGATTCATATTCATGAAGTAATTTTTATGGCTGGAATTAATTATAATTATTTATATGTATTATTATTGACCATCCCGAGACAGTTTTCTAGTAACTAATAATGATTTAGTTATACCTATATATAATACTTATAGTGTTATGTAAATAACCTATGAATTATTATTTTTTATAGATGTAATGTGCTATATTTATAGATATATTAGGATGTTACTATCAGTGGTTTTTTCTTAGGAATAGGAAGTAATAAGAAAGTTATAAAGGTAAAGAACCATATATTACGTAGGCTGCCGTTGAACATTTGAATAATAAAAAAATAGAGAAATATCATAAAAAATAATCGATTTAACGGGTCGTTTCCTACATAGCTTCCAATTCTTTCTCGACGAATTTTAAATAAATAAAAGACGGGTAGCATGAATATAATAAATCCTATGGCTCCATATTCTGCAAGAAGCTCTAAAAAAATATTATGTGGGTATACATCAATATTATATTCTTTGGTAAATACAGAAAAGCTATTCATGCCACCACCAAAAAATAAATTCTTTGAGTTGTGCGTAAATTGTTCTAAAGCCTTTGTAAAAAGAAACTCTCGATGACTGCTGTCAGAATCCATTAAGAGGTTTGCAAAGCGATTTATAGAGTTGATGCTGGACTCTTGCATCAAGATAATAAGTTTGTCCAAGCTAAGCAATAAGACATAACTTGTAATAATGACAATAACTAGAGAGAGAATGAAGTACATGCTTTCAAGCTTTATTCTCAGTAATAAGAACCAGAAAACCAACACGATACCAAGCGCTACAATTGCAGCACGACCACCAATTTTTAGCATAAAAAAGATACTTAGTACGACTAATGTGGTCTTTAGAATATTAATTAGCCAACTGCGCTGAGTAAAAACCCCTAGGGTGAGGATGCACATTAATCCAAGATACTTGTTTACATTCTGGTAGTACTCCGCGTCAACAACATCAAAGACCTGAATGAAGATAGTATCTTTCTCAGGCACTAAGTCGCCCTTCAGCCATAGGATGGTTACAAATATAAAATAAACAGAAGTGATGCCATAAATAAAGAGGACAATGTGCTTTTTTTTGTCAGCTAATAAGGTTGCTTGCAAGATATAGAGTGGATTTAGCAGGCTCAGGACTATTAATGTCTGGTAATCATTGAAATAGTTGGTGGTTAAACTGTGAGAAATAGCAGCATAGGTGGCGAAAAATAAAGACAGCACCAGCATTACAATACTTTCTTTGGATACCTGTAGTCGTTCCATGTAAATGTAAAATAAAATGACAACGAAGCTCAAAACAATAAAGATGAAATAAGCTAAGTTCTTACTAATGCTTATGTAATCTAATATATAAACAAGGGGGATGTATGAAATAAAGAATGCTGAAAAAACAGCAAGGTAAACATACAAGTTATTAACTATGAGATTTTTTTCGAACATATTTTTTCATACAGAGTAGTTATTTTTTTTTGCTGAGATTCCCAAGAGTACTGTGTGGCTACTTTTCTACAGTTATCTCGCAACTGAACCCATTTCTTCTTATCATTAAAGACCTGAAGGGCAGATGGAAGTGTTTGTGAAATATCATCTGGGTTTATGCACAGGCCAATATTTTGTTGCTCAATTAGGGTAAGCCAAGTTGGGAAGTTAGAGGCAAGAATCGGTATGGAATACTGTATGTATTCAAAGAACTTGGTTAACTCCTTGTCGCGATAAAACTCAGTATCAGGAAAGATAGCTAAACCCGCAGCCCAGTTACCTTGTTGGTAGGTCTTTATTATTTTATCAAAAGACACTCCTTCGGGAGTCGTGTCGATAGTTAAGCGTTCGCGGTAAGGGGCACAATCTTCGAGTATTTTCTGCTTTAGTTGCTCTGGGCATTTACCTACGATGGTGATGGTTATGTTAGGGGAGGTTTGTAGGATTTCTTTAAACTTGATCGCTCCTCTATCGACCACTAAAACTCCAGTATAAAGTAAGTTTATATTTTGGTAGTCCTGGCGATTGTTGTGATCATCTGAAAGAGCTTGTTTTGGGTAATTGAGGATTTCAACGCCTTTTGGATAACGTTTTTTGTAGGATTTCTCAGCTGTAATGAGATGGAACTTGAATACCTTGATAATCGTTTGTTCTGTCATGCGAAAAATCGGAGGCAAAATCCGCTGTGCTATTTTACCAAGGTATGGTTTTTGTGAAATATCCAGATAAACATCTTCATGCACGTCGTAGATTACTTTCCATCCGCGCAGCCTCATCGCAGCTCCAACAAAAATCATTTCTGGATCATGAAAATGAAACAGTCCCTTGGGTTGAATGGATGAGGCTTTCCTGTAGGTGAGAAAGTTTTTTATGATGCGTTCTTTAATACCAGTCTTTCTTTCCAGTGTTGTTATACTTAAGTGCTCAAAAAATGGTCTTTTGTCAAGAGGGTAAGTATTGATGATAAAGTGGATTCTATAACCCGCTTCAGCCAAGCCTGAGACCATTTTGTTGCTAACACGATTATCCCACCAAGGGTGAACTGTTGTGGCGTGTACAATGGGAATTTTTCTTAGAATTGGCATGTGAACCTATCTAGAGTTAGATCTTTAGTTGGTAAAAGAGGTTATACATCATGTTGTTAACTTGCTTGCACGCGATGCTGAAGAATAGATAAGAGTGTAGTAGAAAAGATACAAAATAATGTCGGTAATTACCAAATACTTTAGCATTTGCTGCGCTGAAACATTTCCCGAAAATATCCATAGCACGCTAAAAGTCCCGACAAACGCGACTACTTTCCATAATCCAGAAAGTCTAGGGTGTTGAGTTGCTCCTAAAGTGCTGCTAAGGGTTGATGCAGTAAAGCGCACAACAAGTGCTGGTGCGAGAATTTGTGCATACTCTCCTGCGGCAAGCCAATCTTTTCCAAAAATGAAGGTGAATATTTGAGGCCCGAAAAAGAGCAGTAATAGTGTTGGAATGGCAGAAATCGCAATTAAGGCTAGAGTAACTTTATGAAGATAAGGAAGAACAGAACGTTTTGCATGAACTAAATCGACTACTTTCTTAAGGTTCACTTGCCCTACCGAAGTTGATAGAAAAGTAAGCGGAGAATAGAGAATACGCATCACCAGTGCGTAGTAGCCCACAATTGCTTCAGGGTATCCTGCAGCAAGGAAGAAAGTGGGCAGGGCTAAAGAAAGTCCATCAAAGATACTCATGCTGCCACTAAATAAAGGGTAGTCTTTATAGTGATGAGCCACCTTCAGCGTATATTTGGATATCCCAAAGTTTATAGAAGTAAGTTCAGTTTTATGACGCCACCATAGAAAAATAAAAGATACAAACGAACCGCAAGCGTAGGCAATAACTAAGCCGCTAAACCCAATTTCTAGTATGCCAAGTAGTATGCTTATGCTAACTATTGTTATGCCTTGCAATAAGGCAGCTTGAGCCATAAAAGAATAGTGCTTACTGCGATTGGCGTAGTAGTTAGCAAGTTGAGCTAGACCTATAGTAAGTACCATTAAAGGGACTAGGTAGATCCAATTTGCAAGCTCACTTGCATTTAACAGGTTGAGTACTTTCTGGTGAAAGAAAGTAACGCCTAAAAAGGTGATCATTGCGAATCCCAAAGAGAAGTAGAGCGCTACAACAAATAACTGTTTAGCTCTGTACGAATGTTTTGGGGTAACCATAGCCACTTCATAGTGACCTGTGCTTGCTTGAGTCAGGCTAGTCACAAACCCCATGAAAATAGCAAATAGTCCAAACTGCTCTGGGGAATATAGTCGTGTTAAGACTGGGCTCGCAAGAAGTGGAAGCAACTGAGCGATGACTGTACCGCTAGCTAACGTTGCAACATTGCTTATAAAAGAATGTTTTTTCATGCATTTACATTTAATAACGGCTACTTACAATAAGTTATTATCTGACAGGGTAGCAGTTTATTATTTTGAGGATAAGGTGGAGTGCAAAAAAGCCGCTGATCGTTAAATCAACGGCTTTGCATAATCATAATAAGATATATTTCGAAATGCCTTATTATGAAGAAAGACCTATTTGAGATAATAGAGCTTGTACTTCCTCTGCCGAAACACTTGTTCCTTCCTGAGTTAGCATTTCTGCAAGCTGATCTGCAGAGAATAAGTCAAAGAATGATGAGAATTGACTCGTATCAAGCTGTTGTAGAAGGCTTTGTATCTCTCCTGTTGCCGCAGCAACTTCAGCTGCTTGTGAAGAGTTATCTATATCTGCTAATGCAACCGTAGGCTCATTAGTGGCTGTTCCTACGTCAGGGCTGCTGTTATCTGCCTCAGGTGCAACTGTTGATGTCATCGGAGCCGCAGGTTCAATGGCCATTTCTGCAGGCTGCTGTGATGGCTCTTGAGGAGTAGTTGCTGGAGCAGGAGTCGTATCTGCAAGTAAATCACCTAGATCCGGAGCGCCATCACCAATTCCATTGTCAGGCTCTACTGGCATTGGAGTATTGCTAACCATGTCATCATTATTTTGCTGTATCTGTTGCAGTAGTTGGTCTATGTCTTCAGCAGATACGGTAAGGCCAGATTCTTGTTGAAGCATTTCAGCAAGTTGCTGAGGGCTGATTGTCTCAAGTAGTAAGCTGATATCATCAGGGTCAATAGTTTGTAATAGAGCCTGAGCATCAGTAGATACATTTGAATCGTTAGTTATCACTGGAGCTGTGGTTGCAGGGCTGGTTGAAGGAGTAGTGTCGCCACTATCATTCATGCTCATATCATTGTGGCTTTCAGCTGGCATGGTGTTGTTTGTGCTCATTCCAGCAGTTAGACCTAGCTGTTGTAATAGCTGAGCAATATCAGCAGCAGAAACATTCATACCTGACTCTTGCTGTAACATCTGCGCTAAATCATCAGGGCTGATCATTTGTAATAGTGAACTGATCTCTCCCATATCAATTCCTTGTAGTAAGGATTGAATTTCAGCCATTGGGTCAATAGAGTCAGTAGATGGCATAGGGTCTGCACCATCACCAATGCCATTATCAGGTTCAACTGGCATAGGGTTAATAGGGTTGCTGACCATGTCATTGCTTGTATTTGAACTGCTATCCAGACCTAGTTGTTGTAATAACTGAGCTATCTCATCAGCAGAAACATCTAAACCAGACTCTTGTTGTAGCATTTGTGCTAAATCATCAGGACTGATCATTTCTAGTAAAGAGCTAATCTCTCCCATATCAAGCCCAGAAAGTAGGGATTGAAGCTCAGCTGATGGATCCGTATTTCCAGTATCTGGCATCATTGGAATGGGACCGGCGCCATCGCCAATGCCATTGTCAGGTTCAACTGGCATTGGAGTGATTGGAGTATCTGTGTTATTGCTATTTTGTTGTATCTGTTGCAACAGATTTGCTATGTCTTCAGCAGATACGGTAAGACCTGATTGTTGTTGAAGCATTTCAGCCAGTTGCTCAGGACTGATTGTTTCAAGTAGTGCGCTGATATCATCAGGGTCAATAGTTTGAAGTAGAGATTGCACATCACTTGGTGTATTTGAATTATCAGTTGTTTCTGTTGGGATTGGGCCAGCTCCATCACCGATACCATTATCTGGTTCTACAGGAATGGGGTTGCTTGGAGCGCCTGTGTTATTGCTATCTTGTTGTATCTGTTGCAATAGGTTTGCTATATCTTCAGCAGATACGGTAAGGCCTGATTGCTGCTGAAGCATTTCTGCAAGTTGTTCAGGGCTTATGGTTTCAAGTAGTGCGCTTATATCATCAGGGTCAATGGTTTGAAGCAGAGACTGAACATCACTTGGTGTGCTTGAATCATTGGCAGCTGGAGTAGTTGTGGGAATGGGGTCTGCACCATTGCCGATACCATTATTAGGCTCAACCGGCATAGGGTTGCTGACCATGTCATTGCTTGTGTTTGTTCCGCTATCCAGGCCTAGTTGTTGCAATAACTGAGCTATATCAGTAGCAGAAACATCTAAACCAGACTCCTGCTGTAGCATTTGAGCTAAATCATCAGGGCTGATCATTTCCAACAAAGAACCGATCTCACCCATATCTAAGCCTTGAAGTAAGGATTGAATATCAGTTAAAGGATCATTACTTTCTGTATTTGGTGTGGTTGGGATTGGGCCAGCGCCGTCACCAATACCGTTGTCAGGCTCAACTGGCATAGGGTTGCTAACGGTATTAGTGTTTGTATCCGTTCCCGTGCTTAATCCAAGTTGTTGTAGCAGTTGGGTGATTTCATCTGCTGATACATTCATACCAGATTCTTGTTGTAGCAATGAGGATAGCTCATCAGAGCTTACCATTCCAAGTAGCGAGCTGATTTCACCCATATCAAACCCTTGCAGTAAGGATTGAATTTCAGCTGCTGGATCAGTATTGCCCATGTTATTTGAATTGCTAACAGGATTGCTATCATTTGAAATTTGATCTAACAGTTGTGTAGCTTCATCAGAGGATACGCCTAGCCCTTGTAGAAGTTGGTTGATAGAACCATCGCCGTTATCAAGCCCCTGAAGAAGCTGATCAAGAGATCCATTTCCAGCACCGAACCCCTGAAGCAGTTGGTCAAGCGAGCCATTACCATTACCAAACCCCTGAAGCAGTTGGTCAAGAGAACCGTTGTCACTACCAAATCCCTGAAGCAGTTGATCAATAGATCCGTTGCCATTACCAAAGCCTTGTAGGAGTTGATCGAGAGAACCATTACCAAGACCAAAGCCTTGAAGTAGCTGGTTAATTGAGCCAAATCCATTCTGACTGTTATTACTCTGGAATTGTTGTCCACTCATTTGATTCTGCTGGTGGCGTCCCTGTCTACGCGTATGTAGTTGCTGGCTTTGATGATGCCCCATTCTACTCATTTGTGAGCGAACATGGTCTCTGCGAGAACTGCCGCCTCTGCCACTGCGACGTGATCGCATGCTTTCTGAAAAATGACTCCCTGAGCGTCTAGCTGCATGATGAGAGTGTGAACGGCGAGACCTGTTCTCATTATTGTGTTGAACATGGTTATTGTTTATATAAGTCATTGTATCTCCATACTTCGGCCTAGCCGTTGAAATAGTGCATGTAAAAAATTCATTTAATCGCAGGGAAGTTCTTTTGTTGCTTGCTAATAAATATGAATCATCCTTGAATATTTACCAATCAAAACAATGTGTAGTTAACTATTGGTATGACCGTATATATAAGTAGGAAGGAAATTTTCCTAGGTAGGGGGGGATAAGAGAAGATGAATTCCCGATTAGTGGGCTAAATCTCAGGGGCATCTAGTTTGTTTTTCTTAGGTTTATATCAGGGTTGTTTTCTTGTCTATGATGGTCTTTTTTTGAGGTTTTCTGATTGTGTTATTGAGGTGGGTGAGCAAGAGGAGATGACTCGTTTGGTTGGTCTTCCTGCTATTTAGCTATAAACGCAATATTATCGAGCAATCTTGCCTTACCTAGCCAAGCAGAGGCTACAATGACAAGTTCTTTGTCATCAGAGTTAGGTTCGGCTAACTCTTTTTGTGTTCTTACTTCTATATAGTCTGGCTTAAAGCCTCGTTTGGTTATCGTGCTATTGGCAGTGGTGCAGAGGTCTTGGTAGTTAGTATCTCCATTTAGGATCTGCTGTTTGATGTGCCTTAGTGCTTCATTTAATGCAGGAGCAGTTTTGCGCTCTTCTTTTGTGAGATAGCCGTTGCGAGAGCTCATAGCCAAGTTGTCTTGCTCGCGAACAATAGAGTGTGGAATGATCTCAATATCAAAATTAAGGTCTTCAACCATGCGTCTAATGACCATCAGCTGTTGGTAATCTTTTTCTCCAAAAATAGCGAAATCAGGCGATGCTAGGTGAAAGAGTTTAGTGACGACTGTTGCGACTCCAGAAAAGTGTCCTTCCCGTGAAGCGCCTTCCAAGATATCACCGAGGTGGCTGATTTCTACACGCGTTGCCGTTTCAGCTTTTCCGTACATGGCCTCAACGGTGGGTGAGAAAACGAGGTCGCATTCTTGCGCTTTTAATGCATGAATATCATCATCAAAAGTTCGAGGGTAGGTATCCAAATCTGTTTGTTTGTCGAACTGAATAGGATTAACAAAAATGGTTGCAATAGTAATGTCGGCTAGTTGTTTAGCTTTTTCTACCAATGATAAATGACCTTGATGTAAGTTCCCCATGGTAGGCACTAAAGCAATGGTCTTACCTTGTCGCTTCCATGCTTTAACCTGTTTACGTAACTGTTTTATATCGCTAGTTTGGATCATACAAAACAGTGGTTTTCTGCTGGAAAATCGCCTGATTTTACGGCATCAATATATCCTTTTACCGCGCCAGCAATATCATCACTTTCTGCTAAAAAATCTTTACTAAACTTTGGGGCGTTAGGGGTGATGCCTAATAGGTCTTGTAATACTAATATTTGACCATCACAGCCTCCACCGGCACCGATACCAATAGTGGGAACAGATAAGCTTTGAGTAATCTTTTCTGCAAGTTCAACGGGCACGCATTCGAGAAGAACAGCATCAGCTCCCGCATTTTGTAAAGCTTGAGCATCATTAATCATTTGTTGTGCCGCATCTTGTTGGCGACCTTGTACATGATAGCCGCCCAGTTTATGTACGGACTGTGGAGTAAGCCCTAAGTGGGCACAAACAGGTACTCCGTGATGAGTGAGTTGCCTGACGGTCTCTACTTGTGGAGCGCCACCTTCCAGCTTAATCATATGTGCCCCACCTTCTTGCATAATCC
>JAZGES010000061.1:0-2299 GCA_036478935.1 Thiotrichaceae bacterium | reverse complement strand
TCTAGTACTTTGTAATCTTGAAGCGAAGTATTAAACGACCAGTTTTTGCCTAGGCGAGTTAAATCTATCCGGCGTTCTAGTGCGGCAATGCTAGAACTTACTAAAGAATCCCCGAAATCTTGGAAGTAATCTACATCAGAAATATCAGTGGCATTGATGGAGAGTTGAGTATTCTCTGATATTTTAGTTTTGTGTTTAATGCTGATGAGTGAGCGGTCTTCATCATTGAAAACATTGTCACCAGGAAGGTATTCAAAATTGATGATGCCTTCATCGTTGGGAGTTAAATAACGAAACTCAGTATCCAGTTTAACCCCGCGCTTGGTCAATATATTGGGTGTGAGCGTAGCATCAAAGTTAGGTGCAAGGTTGAGATAATACGGAGTGCTGAATACGGTTCCAGAGCGTTCTGAAACTTTAAAGTTAGGTGCAAGAAAGCCACTCTTTCGCTGATTGTTTAATGGAAAACTAAAATAGGGTGAGTAAAACAAAGGGATATTGCCGGCTCTAAATGTCACGTTGCGAGCGATACCTTCTTGTGTGACGTGATTAAGTTCTATATCAGAGGAAGCAAGGTGCCAAGATTTATGTCCCGGCGGGCAAGTGGAGAAAGTAGCTTTTTTGAGCTGGGTTTTTTCTTTTCCGTTTTGTTTTAGGAGGCTGCTACTGCCGTGTCCTAATCCATTAATGAGTGAGTATTCTGCATTTTTCATTGCGCCTGTACTGCTGCGCATTTGGAACTGAATTTCACTGATTTTAAGTTGCATGTAATCATTTGAAAATAAGATATTTCCAAATGCGGTTACATTACCGTTTCTGTTGTCATAAGTAGCTTTGTCCGCACGAATTATTTTATCATCCTGCTGGATAATGACTTTTCCTTCAAGTGAAGAAATACCTTTTGCTTGAATAGTGCCGTGATCGGCTTCAACAAGTAATGCACCCGGTATGATGCGGGGAAGCTTATTTATAGGGCTCGTTATAGGTGCGTCACAGACACTCCATTGGGAGTCCGCGGTTGTATACGAGCCACTTATGCAGAGAGCTAAGAGTGCACTAGCTTTAATATATTGATTAATCACTATTATATTATACCTAGGGCTATGCTAGGTGCCTATGTCAAAAATAATATCAATTCAGTATTATTCACTTATATAAGTGAAGTTGAATTTATTATCACACGGAATCTTGGACTGTCACTTTTTAAGTGACAAGTGCGATGTTTATTCCATGCACGTTCCTTAGCTAAATTTTCTACAAAGCGTTTTCGAGTTTAATAAGTTTTACACCTAGGAACATATTTTTCATCTCCTATACCCCAGCGCGCTTGTAATGGGGCATGTGGGTCAGAAACCATTTTTCCCTGTTCAATATTTTGTCTTAGCTCTCTTAAAGGCATGTAGTAGTCTTCGCCTAGGCTCATTTGTACCATGCAGAAATCATTAGTGAGCTTGGTTTGCATAGGAGGCGGCGGCTCTTTCCTGAAGATAGTGGCAGCAATTATTTGTGCTTCGTGTTGAGAGTCTAGTTTCCATGTTTTATCTAGATGATGTTTTACTGATCCAAAAAAGGCAGCAAGGCGCTTATCACGCGAAGGTGTAGAGTAATTATCATACTCGCTACGATTCATGCAATGCCTGCCTTTTTTCTTCATTTCCTGTAAATGCCAGAGTGCATCATAAACGTAGACGCTACGATCGTTAGCGTACATACATAAGGCAATTAACAGGCGAAGCGTTTTTTCAGCGGTACGTTCTGGTCGTTTTCCAAGTCTACGTGCTATGACATCAGTAAATGAAACGTAATTGTAGCGTACATCTGCGGCTATTTTATATTGCTCGGCGCTATAGCGAGGTTGCTTATGTTTTGCTTTACGGATGTTTTGAGGTTGAATGAAGCGACGGTAACCATCACTTTTATGTTTCCTGTCTTCTGGAACATAGAAGGGGAAGGATGCGATTCTAGACAAGAAGCGAGGGGCTTTGGGTGTTGTTGATGCCATTACTTCGGCAACACCTGTATCTGTTATATTCACGATTTGATATGAGTGTACGCCTGGTGCAACGTAAAGATCCCCAGGTTTTAGGTCATTAAGGGCAATTGGGTAGGTGTCATGGCGCAACGTTTTTGTACTAGTGACATCTGCAATATATTCCATAAACTTACGTATACGTTGCTGCTTTGGTAATTTATCCCAGCTCCGCATTTTGTTGGTAATCAGACGACCTTTTTTGTGCGCATTATGGATAACAAAAGGGAGTTTTTTTTCATAAGCATAAATTACGCGCATTAGATAAGT
>JAZGES010000060.1:0-3539 GCA_036478935.1 Thiotrichaceae bacterium | reverse complement strand
CGCCGTTTTGGTACCTCAGGTATAGTTGAAAAGGCAAACCGAAAGTAACACGAAAAGAATTTAGGAGAGTTAACATGGGATTCAGTGGAATTAGCCCTTGGTCATTAGTATTAATACTAATCATTGTTTTAGTATTATTTGGCACAAAGCGACTACGTAACGCAGGCGGTGACTTAGGTAGCGCCATTAAGAACTTCAAAAAATCAATGTCTGATGCTGACAAAGGTGCAGCAGCAGAATCGGATAAAAAGGTAACAAAGCAAGATGCTAGCAATGTTATTGATAGCGAAGCTAAACAAAAAGATAACGTTTAATGTAAATGCTTTGATACAAAAAACTCAATAACCGACATAGATTATGTTTGATTCCGGCTTTTTAGAATTGATGGTGGTAGCTGTCATTGCCTTATTAGTAGTAGGGCCTGAACGGCTGCCTGGTATTGCGCGAAAAGTGGGTGCTTTTGTTGGAAAAGCCCGTGCCTTTATTAATACAACCAAAGCAGATATTGAAAAAGAACTGCAGGCCTCAGAGATGAAATCCATGTTATCTCGTCAGGAAAAAGAGATCAGTGAACTTCGTGACATGATGCAAGATGCTAAGAAAACAATCGAACATGAAGTTGAAGAGTTAGATGAAAGCCTTGATAAAAGTTTGGCAGATGCATCCTCTACCTCGACTAAGAACACCGCCGAAAAAGCCGCTTTAACAAACGATAATAATGACAACAAAAAGTCCTGATACTGACACAAGCACTCCTAAGAGCTCAGAGATGGGCTTTTTAGCTCATCTAATTGAGCTGCGTGATCGCCTACTTAGGTTAGCCATGGCGATAGGTATTGTATTTGTTATCTTGTTTCCTTTTGCACAAGACCTCTACCAATTTTTAGCTGCTCCCGTTCTTGCTCAAGGTCAGGGAATGATCGCAACAGGTCCGATTGCTCCTGTTTTTATTCCTTATAAAGTAGCGTTACTAACCGCTTTTCTGGTTGTTCTCCCCTATGTCTTTTACCAACTTTGGTCGTTTGTTGCACCAGGGTTGTATAAACACGAAAAGCGTTTGATAGTACCGCTACTTTCTTCAAGTGTTGCTTTGTTTTATCTTGGTATAGCGTTTGCTTATTACTTGCTATTGCCGATGGTATTCAAGGTTGTACAGGCGATGACACCAGAAGGTGTAATGGCAGTTCCTGATATCAGCTCATACCTTGATTTTGTGATGATGATTTTCATCGCTTTCGGTTTTGGCTTTGAGATGCCCATCGCTACTATTTTGCTTATTACAACGGGTATGACAACGGCTGAGAAGCTTGGAAAGAAGCGCCCCTATGTAGTTGTTGGTGCTTTTGTAGTAGGAATGTTGTTAACACCACCCGATATTATTTCTCAGGTCATGTTAGCTATTCCCATGTGGCTATTGTTTGAAATTGGTTTGTTTGCGAGTAGATTCTTTACTAAAGAAATTAAAACCGATAGTGAGACTAAAGAAAAACAGGAACAAAGTGATCGTAGTCTAGCGACTGCTGAAGTAAGTACCGTGACTACGGCAACAACGTCGCCAACTGCTGATCGCTCTTCTTCAGTTGACCCAGCTCCATTTGAAGGTACGAAGCTATGGGAAGATGACGACTATCTTTATGAAGAAGATGATAGCGTCAACTTGGATGGTTCTGATGATGACGACTTCAACGATAAAGACTACGACAGTAGTGACTATGTTGATACTGCTAACTATGTTCCTATGACGGATAAAGAAATGGATGCAGAGCTAGACAGAATTGAGGCTGAGGAAGCTATTGAAGATGAGCTAGATAAAGAGAACGATAACGATGATAAGGGTGCCCTTTAAGGAAACGCTGATCAAGTCTCAGTCGTTTTCCTGAGGCTAAAGTCCGCCAGCTTTTCCCCTCTTAGAAAATTCACAGGACTTAATCAGAGGTTCTTTAAGTATTATAGATTGTGCTGGTGAGTAATTCAGTAATTCAGTAATTCAGTATTGCAGTTGTGTGATTTCTTCAGTAAAGCCAAACTGTGACATATCTGTCATTCGCATCGGATATAGTTTTCCCCATAAATGATCACACTCATGTTGAATAACTCTGGCATGAAAGCCCTCAGCTTTGACCGATCGATATACACCTTTTTCATCATACCCAGAATATTGAATAGCTTTAAACCTTGGTACTAGTCCGCGCATACCGGGAATACTCAGACAGCCTTCCCAGCCATCAACTGTATTATTATCAAGCACAGTAATTTCTGGATTAATTAATACCTGCTCTTTTATTTCGTCTTCATCTGGATATCGCGGGTTATTCAATAGGCCAAAAATCACGACTTGCGAGGAAACACCAATTTGTGGCGCAGCAAGACCTGCACCATTTGTATGGTGCATCGTATCTTTTAGGTCTTTGATTAAACACTCCAGAGCAGGAGTATTAAATTCTTTTACCTGTATTGCGTGTTGTAACAACAAAGGGCTGCCCATTCGTAGTATCTGTCGAACAGCCACAGTCTCAATCAACAATAGGGTAGAGTAGTAAAAAAATGGCTTTACCAGAACCAGCCACTACTGCGAGAAGAAGAGCCTGAGCCGCTAGTGTCACTTACCGTCGTCCGACCTGCTAAGAGCTCAACAACTGACTCATGATGAAGGTGTTTTGCCAATGAAAGTGGGGTTTTTCCACCTTTAGTTCGGTCATTTGCAGAAGCGCCTTTTGATAGCAGGATACTAACAATCCCTGAATGACCAAAACGTGCAGCATGATGGATAGGACGCCATTTTCTTGTAGTTTCAGCTTTTATATTTGCTTTACGACTCAGCAACAAACGAATCATGCGTGCATGTCCTCGTGCAGATGCTTCATGAAGAGGAGTTGCGCCTTCGCTATCCGTTGCATTTACATTAGCACCACTATTTAACAAAGCTTGTGCTGGATTTATCAGATTTCTCGTAGCAGCGATATGCAGTAGTGATTTTTCAGCAGAATAGGTTTTATTAACATCAACTCCCTTTTCTAATAAACTCATCGCAATAACCGACATGCCTTTAACCAGTGCGTGATGAATCATCGTGTCACCATTAGGCATAGGTGTAATAACTGCGTGTCGCTCAAGAAGCATTTTTACTACTCTGGATTGTCCAGTAGTAACAGCAACTTGCAAAGGAGTATCACCATTTGTATTAGTTTTTTTCACATCAGCTCTACGTAATAATAAGAACTCAATTCCATCCGTATGATGTCTTTGTATGGCAAGGTATAATAATGTCCTTCCTTGCTCATCTTGAGAGTTTATATCTCCTCCGGTTGCATACCAACGATCCACTTCTTTCATGAAATTACTTTGCAACGAGACACGTAGATTTTTATTGATGGTTGGATTGTTCGCAGCAGGTCTTAGCCGTATTTTTGGATCATTGGGTAGCGCCATTACTTTAGGCACAGGCTTTGGAGTAATTTTTTGCTCAAGCTTACCCTGCAAATTTGTCTGTTTGCCAGGTTCAATATGCTTGGCTACCGTTTGAGCATTTTCAGTTATTA
>JAZGES010000059.1:0-6185 GCA_036478935.1 Thiotrichaceae bacterium | reverse complement strand
AAGAAATCAGACATGAGCCTAAGCAAGCATTGGTTTCTGGCGCAGATGGGCTGAATGATATTAAAACTATAATTAATAAAACCACTGACTATTTAAATGAGGACGGGATACTATTCATCGAACATGGATATAATCAAGGCATTAAAGTATGTGCATTAATGCAACAATCTGGCTTTACAAACTGTAAAACCACCAAAGACCTTTCCGCTAACGATAGAGTGACACTTGGAGTTTGGCAATCAAACTCGTAGCATCCCTAATCTAACTAACTACCAACAAACACCATCAGCATTATCAACTACCGCACTACCACTCCAACTTCCGGAATCTTTCACGCCCGTATTGGTAACGGTAAATTCACGACAGGTCTGATCATGAGTCTGTGATTCTCCTGATTTAGCAACTGCCTTGACAGTATAAGTAATACATGAGTTAGCAGCATCAGCATTAGTACAAACTCCACCACCACTTTTTGTTCCTGAAACAGTAATAGTATAAAGATCATTTTCAGACTCGACTGCCGTACCATCAGCAAGGCCGTATAAAGTCTCCTCATCATGTGCATACTTCAAATTCTGAGAGAAATATTTCTCCTGCTGTTGAGCCGCTTGCATCAAAGCAACCATAGCATCCGTCCGTTTGGATTTTTGCACATAGCGCGTATAATTAGGATAGGCAATTGAAGCAAGGATTCCAACAATAGCAACCACTATCATTAGTTCAATTAGTGTAAACCCTGATGATTTTTTTTGTATTTTACTTAGATTTATCATGGCTACATCATAATGAGGATACGGATGAAAGCCTAAATACTACTGATAATTGGTAACAAAAAAGGCAACCCAAAGGTTGCCTTTTGATACTAAACGAAATATTTAACTGGATTAGTTAAGTTAAACTTACTCGTCTTCACCAATCTCTTTCATGCTCAAGCGCATACGACCTTGGCGATCAATCTCAATCACTTTTACACGAACTTCATCACCTTCAGATAAATGATCTGCAACTGATTCAACACGCTCTTGAGAAATTTGAGAGATGTGTAACAAGCCATCTTTGCCCGGCAATATAGTTACGAATGCACCAAAATCCATAATCTTGGCAACTTTACCGTTATAGATTCTATTTACTTCGACTTCAGCCGTGATCTCTTCGATACGAGCCTTTGCGGCGTTTGCCGCAGCAGCACTTACCGCTGCAATTTTGATATTGCCATCATCATCGATATTAACCTGTGCGCCAGTCTCCTCGGTAATTGAACGGATCGTCTCACCACCTTTACCTATAACTTCACGAATCTTATCGCGATGCACTTTCATAGTTGAATAGCGTGGTGCAAAATCAGATACTTCTTCACGAGATGAAGCAATAGCATTAGCCATTTCACCAAGGATGAACAAACGCCCTCCCTTCGCTTGCTTCAGCGCTTGCTCCATGATTTCTTTCGTAATGCCATCAATCTTGATATCCATTTGCAGCGCGTTGATACCACCCTCTGTACCTGCTACTTTAAAGTCCATATCACCCAAGTGATCTTCATCACCAAGAATGTCAGATAGTACGGCGAAATCCTCACCTTCTTTAATCAAACCCATTGCAATACCAGCAACAGGTGCTTTGATAGGAACGCCTGCATCCATAAGAGATAATGAGCTACCACAAACAGAAGCCATTGAACTAGAACCATTAGATTCTGTAATTTCAGATACACAACGGATTGTATATGGGAATGATTCAGCATCTGGCATAACAGCTAGTACACCACGCTTAGCCAAACGACCATGACCAATTTCACGACGACCTGGGCTACCTGTACGACCTGTCTCACCTACTGAGAAAGGAGGAAAGTTATAGTGGAACATGAAGTTATCTTTGTAGCTTCCTTCTAGTGCATCAATGATCTGTGCATCACGCTCTGTTCCCAATGTAGTAACAACAATCGCCTGAGTCTCACCGCGTGTGAACAAAGCAGAACCATGAGTACGAGGAAGAATGCCTACTCTTGCGCTGATAGCACGAACATCATCTACATCACGCCCATCAATACGTTTTTCACCAGCGATAATACGACTACGTACTATTTTCTTCTCTAATGACTTGAACGCATCTATTACATCATCTTTAGCCAGACCATCTTCACCACTACAAAGCTTCTCAAGTAGCTCAGCTTTAGCTGCATCTACTTTGCCGTAACGCTCCATCTTATCCGCTGTTTGGAATGCTTCTGTTAATGCCGCTTCTGATACTTCAGCAACTTGTGCAGCCAATGCTTCATCTTTAACGGGAGCTTCCCAAACCCATGCAGGAGTTCCGACTTCATCTGCAAGCTCTTGAATTGCCTTAATTGCCACTTGCATATGCTCATGACCGAACATAACAGAGCCCAGCATGACTTCTTCTGATAATTCATCAGCTTCTGATTCAACCATCAAGACAGCGGCTTCAGTACCGGCAACTACTAAATCCAAAGAAGAATCTTCTAGTTGGGTTCTACTGGGGTTAAGTACATATTCGCCATTAATATAACCAACACGTGCTGCACCAACAGGGCCATTAAATGGCATACCTGAGATAGATAATGCTGCCGATGTACCAAGCAAAGCTGGAATCTCTGGATCAACTTCAGGATTAAGTGACATAACCGTTGCAATAATCTGCACTTCATTGGTAAAACCATTCGGGAACAATGGACGCATCGGACGATCGATCAGGCGACAAGTTAATGTTTCTTTCTCGCCAGGGCGACCTTCACGTCTAAAGAATCCACCTGGGATTTTACCTGCCGCGTAAACCTTCTCCTGATAGTTCACTGTCATTGGGAAGAAATCACGACCTTCCTCTGCTTCTTTACGACCTACAGCCGTTACCATGAGCACAGTACCATCTACATCAATGATGATGGAGCCTGTTGCTTGACGACCGATTTCGCCCGTTTCCATTGTTACGGTGTTATCACCGAATTGAAATGTTTTTGTAATTTTAGCCATATTCCTTTGATACCCTTTTAAATGTGCAATACTAAAAATATTTATACTAAATGTTTAGCATTCTTGTTATCACCGGCAGGCTGTTGAGAAATTTTCAGACACAAGAGGCTAAAGACTTTTCAACAACCTTCCTGGGTGATCTATAAAATGATCCAGACTTGGATCGACCGAGAGAGACACTCTCATTACGAAAAAAGCACCGTACAAGTACGGTGCTTTTTCTATTGACCAACAACTAACGGCGTAAACCAAGTCGTTTAATCAAATCCTGATAACGATCAGAATCTTTACTATTTAGATAATCAAGCAATTTTCTGCGTTGATTTACCATTCTTAACAAACCACGACGTGAGTGGTGATCTTTTTTATGTACAGAAAAATGGTCGGTAAGGTGCTTGATATTCGCTGTTAACAGCGCAACCTGCACCTCCGGCGACCCGGTGTCTGTATCTGATTGGCGATAGTCTTCTACGATTTTCGCCTTTGTTTCTGCATTCAGAGACATAGTCCTAAGCTCCAGATTAACGGTTGCTACAAAACTACGAAACTTTAATTGCAACCCTATTTAAATAGGTTGAAATAAAGTCCGTAGAACTAAGGGCGCGAATGATAGCACATCAAACACCTTCGTTAACCTTTATTTGATGATATTTGAATATTTTTCCAACGGATTACGAACTGTTAATCGTCCAATAAGGATTCACAGATGGATTTGGTATTCCTAGAATTGCAATAACTTACTTTCAAGCCATCATGCAACTGCACTATCAAGCACCTCAACTTCTTCGTTGTCATCCCGAACCACATGACCTTCAACCTGAAGTATTGCTTTAGAGTAATATTTTTTTATTGCTTGGTGATGTTTTTCTAATAATTGCAACTGCTTATCTGCATCAACCAAAGACAGTATAAGCCTTTTATCTTTTGTATTTATTCTATGAGTAACATTGGGGCTGACATTTGATTCAATTCCAGCAATAAAGTCACTTAGTTTCTCCCTTTCGGCTCTAACACCATCAATCGCAACATGAACTTCAGCAATACAATTTAATAAGCTTTGATTTGTTTGCTGAATTAAGTCTTGTACATCCCGACTGATTTTCTTCTGATAAGACTCAACTCTTGCAAGGTATTGATCTGGTCCAAAATGGGTTTGTTTCACACTACCGTCAGCAGATATTGTTCGGGGATCAACATCCTGAGCATGCAAAGGCTGGGGAAAGCGCAACGAATCATCAGCTTGCTGACTATCTACATCATCAATAACTTCTACAAAGAGCTCTTCACTTTCTTTTTTTTTATTACGCTCTGACGCTACTTCATGATGATCGCTACTCTCAAGGTGCTCCTGTAACAGGTGCGCCATATAAGTAATCTGCTTTTCCTTTTCTGTTATCGCATCCATAGTCATCTGCAGCATCGCTCTTTCCTGCCCCATTTCCTCTCGGATATTTGCTACCGCTTTAATAACTTTATGACGACTTTTGGTGATCGATGCAGTCACCATAACCAATGCAACTGCAACAATAGCTATAACCAATAACTCCAAAAGATAGATGGAATCACTGAGCATATTTGAAACTGAATCAGAGGCTAAAGTCGGCGACACCAACGTAAGCAACAATAAAAATAACGATGATCGACTAATTAAAAGCATATTATTTACAATGATTAACCCAATAAAGTGATTGATAGCAGCTCTATAAAAGAACCTAAGATCAAATCACCTTTGCTTTACGCAGCTAGTAAAGAAGGCTGATAGAGAACTAAAAGCCGTCAATGACTAGAAATAAATCTGTTATGAACGCCTAAACCTAACGTTCAACAATGATATGAGGACACTCACACCTTCAATACTTGCATAGATACTTAAATCTCAACAAGATCAGGAGAAGGTACTTTAAAAGAGGCATCTTGAATCTCGAACTTTTCAACAAACAACGTCATATAGTATTGATCTTCATTTTCCAATGGGAAAACAAGCGTTGAAATAACATTATTTTTTGATTCATACTGCTGTTCAAGTACTTTTAGCTCACTATTATCAAGTCCGACTTCTGTACGAACTTCTCTCTTGCCTTTAACTTTGTAGCCTTTTGTTAATAGAGCAGCGTTAATTTCCTCGAAGCCAAAATAAGGCTGCGCATTGGTAGCCACCTTAATTTTCAAATCAGTCGTACAGCCGCTTTCTTCAGGAGAAACAGCATAACTTATGCTTGATACACTTTTTTCAAAAATCCCGTCATAAGAATCACTGACAGTAAATCCAGAATCGCTTTGCAATGCAGAAGTTAATTGTTCAGCAGAAGCATACTCAGCCGCACAATACTGATCATGCAAGGTTAGGAATGTTGATAACGAATTATTCGTTTTCACAGTAGTCTCGCCACAACCTTGGATAAGGAATGCCGCCATTAAAAATGGTAAAATACTATATTTATTCATTGAAAAAGCCCTAATTTTTATTATTTTTTTTGTAATTGTTGTCAAAAACCCAAATTGACTATATGAATTATAACGAATTTTTATAATGCTTATCAAGATAAAACCGACCATCTGTGTAATAAAAACAACCTAGAAGGTTTATTATGACGCTATCACTCGCCTCCAGTATAAGAAACCAGAATGAAAACTATCCCATTCTTTCAGAGCCTCTTAATATATTGAAGCCTCTCCCTTTGGCCTCGTTTTGTAGTACTTTAGTAGCCACATATACTGATCTGGTTCAATTTTAATCAACTCTTCCATCGCCTTATTAAGTATTTCTCCACTTTTCAGGCTGTTGCTCGTCGAAAAAAAAGTGAGTTCCTTGCCCATTTTTACACAATATTTGTTTTTATTAGTATCGAAGTAGGTAAAACAAGGGAAACAAGCAGCCTTTTTAAGCTTAGCAATACGAGCAGGTGTCGTTAAGGTTGCCTTATCTTTACCGAAAAAAGGGACAAACTCAGCATGCTCAATACCTAAATCTTCATCGGGTAAGAAAATAAGTAATTTGCTAGGTTTTAATGACCTCACCAGCTTCATCATGCCCTCTTCTCTAGCAACCACGAACTCAACGTGCCTACAACGGCTTTTTGCCATTATCCAGTCTATGACAGGATTCTTTGCTGATTTATAAGAACCAAATAATGAATATTCAGCACCCAAACCAGCAGGTGCAAAATCTAACCAAACACTATGCATTAATAGAATAAT
>JAZGES010000058.1:0-2785 GCA_036478935.1 Thiotrichaceae bacterium | reverse complement strand
TTTGGTATTCGATAAAAACAGCTAAAAATTTTATTCACTGGAAGCCCTAGGTGAGGTTTAGGGCTTTATAATAGCATGATTTTATTGACCTAAATATATATTCTGTTCGCTATATATACAACTTCTATCGGTGTTTACTACTCGTCAAAAACGGTGTCATGCTCAAGTTGAATAGACCAACTATTTAACTTACCTGAATCTTCTCGCGCAAGATCGGTAACATGAAGTGTCCACTCGCCTTGGGCGGCTTCATCGAGTAACTCTTTTAGTTCAGGATTGGAGTTTTGGTCAAACTGGTGCTGCAAGTTTCTTTGGTCGCCTATCTCACCTTCACTTAATAACGTAATTTGAGTGCCTTGTGGAGATTTAAGCTTAATTAATAAGTCGCCCACGTAGTCATGGCTAATATCGACTTTTACGATAACTTGCTTAACTAAAGCATTGTTACCTGGTTCAAGCTCAATACTATCCTCAACGCCTTTTGCTACAAAGTCAGGGATGGAAAGACTAGGAGATGACTTGCCTTTAGCTATTTCGTCTTTTGTGTCTTCCAGCAAAATGTCCAAACTCCAATGAACCAGTTTACCGACATCACTTTCTAGTCGATCAGTCACCTTTACGTACCATTCTCCTTTGACTTGTTGTTTCAATAACGGAGCTAGTACATCATCGGTGGAATAAACAGCGTCAATATCAGGAAGGATTTCTTTGGCTTTATTGTAAACAACCACGCTTTCACCACTGGGAGCGAATAATTCAACATGAAGGTCGCCTGACCAGCCATGTAAAACCTCCAGATACATCTTCATCGACTCAATAACGCCAGCGCCATCTACCACTATGGTATCTTTTACTCCAGTTTCATCATTATCGGGAATGGCAATATCAGGTGAGCTTTCAATAAATAGTTGGCGTGGAGAAACAGGCTCACCCATGGTGAATACTAAGTCCTCACCGTCTTGCAAAATATCTGAAATTTTTAAACCAGAGTTTGTTTCATCCCAGTGCCTGGAAGTGGGGTTTGTGGTATCAGAAACAGCTACGCCATCTTGTGGTTTGAATAAATCACCACTATTGCCTCGGTTGACTTTATTTTCCAGATCTTGCCGACCATCTGCTTGCAATAAAGCAATCTGGAAATGCTTGTCCGCACTGCCTTGCTGCCATTCGTTAGAACCTAGTGTGTCGCAATGATAAACAGCTAGACCATGCGATGGTAAATATTTATCCAAACCTTGCTTTTGGCGATTCTCAACTAAAAAGTATTCATTAGGTAGGTGAGTATGGAATTTCAATAAACGACTGTAATCGCCATGCTTAGCAGTAAATTCTCCTGCTCCATTGAGAGATACAACGTCTTCAGTCCATCCGGCAAGGTCTCTTAGATAAGGACTAAAAGGAGCTGGAGTTTTACCGCGATTTAGATAATTCCCATTCGCCATTAAGCAGTAATAACCCAATCCGTAACTCTTGGTTTGATCATTATCTCGTGCGCCATAATCATAGACATCAGGAAAGCGACACAACATATGACCATTCTCATGGCAAATCGTACCAATGTTCAAGTCAACGCGGTTAGAGCCTAATCCTGACAACATATAGTAATGAGTGTGTATTCCATCATATTCCAGTCTTTTAATATGATTATGAGGCCACAAAGAGCCACTGAATTGAGAGCTTCCTGCGTAAAGAATATTAATCGCATCAACAATGCCTTCATCTTGAGAGTCAAACTCAGACATATCGAGATTAAAGTCATTAACCGCGATATCTACCACATATTTAACCAAAGAATTATTAATGTAATAGCTACGTTTCTTGGGTAGTTCGACGGGGCCAACTACTTTGTTGTTGTAAACCAGCTTGCCAGTAGACATCAATTCATAGTATTTTTTAACAGAAGAAAAGTTGCCATTTAGATTGAAGTTATCGTCATTCATCATGGCATCAACATCACTTCTACTGATGTTGGTTTTTACATCTTTAAAGTTAACCAGAATCGTTAATCCGTTAATATCACCTTGATGCAGCTTACGCCCAGTTAGTAAACCGTTATCTCGCCCTAGCGTTCTTGTCACACTGCCTTCATTTGGTGTTTCATTGGGACGCATGGTTGAATAGGCTTGATCAAATTTTAGTGCACGAACTAGGTTATCTTCCTGTAAATGTTTGCGTACCCCTGAAGGTGGAGTTTTGTAACTAGGAATACCACTAGAAATTAAATGACCGCCTGCGAGAACTGCGTAGCAATATTGCCCTATGTCGATATCGTAAACTACGGAATAACCGTTGAGTGTCTCATACCTTGCATAGAACTCATCCCCAAAAATTCGTAGTTGAACATCACCACCTTCATGTTGACCACATACGATTACCTCGCCCTCTAATGCACTCATGATTATCTCCTCGCGATTTTTTTATAGAACTTTGATAAGCCTGTTAAAGCATAGTCAAAAAGGCTTGAAGGCGCTGGGAAAGTAAACGTTTCTATGGTTCTTTTTGTAAGGTGTGTCTTGAAGGGAGGTTAAGTGTTGGTTATCACAATTTTACGTTGGTAAGAATAATTCATAGATTTTTTTATAATTTATGGCTTCAACTCCATCACTAAATTCCATGTTTTCACCATTATAGGCAACATAGCAGCCGTTCAAAGACTGATGTGTCGTAGAAAAGCGATTCAATGCTTTTTTGAAACTACTATTCCACGTACTAGAAGACTTAATTTCTATGCCTGTCAGTTGTCGACCAGATTTAAATAACACGTCAATTTCTAAGCCTCGACTAT
>JAZGES010000057.1:0-6032 GCA_036478935.1 Thiotrichaceae bacterium | reverse complement strand
CTGATGGGAAGTGTCAGCGACCAAAAGATCATAAGCGTAATAAATACTGCAACCTTGATGCACCAAACCGTGATAATCATCCTATCAACTGTGTGGACTGGAGTGACGCGGTTTCTTACTGTAAATCAGTAAATGCTCGATTGCCCTATGAAGCAGAATGGGAAAAGGCCGCTAGAGCTGGAACCACAACAGCTTATCCATGGGGAAATACGGTGAGTTGCAAACAAGCTATTTTGGATGATGGAGTAACACAAGGCTCGGTAAAAGGAGAGCCAGATGGTTGTGGAGAAGACCGTAGCTGGAAAGTGGCTTCTCGTAAGCCTAATGCGCTAGGCTTGTATGATATGCATGGAAATGTGGGTGAGTGGACAGCTAATTGGTATGCAAAAGATGCATTAGTTCAATATTCCAAAGGTGACTTAAAAGGTGCTGCAACAGGAAAGCGTCGAGTAGTTAGAGGTGGGTCTTGGGATGAAAATATAGCTAATCTTCGCAGCTCATTTAGAAATGTAAAGCCACCGGTCAGTGGTGACTCTGTTTTTGGGTCAATAGGCTTTAGATGTGCAAAAGACTAATGGGGTTTCGGTCTGGTGCTTTGGTAAAAAGGCTTCTATCGTGGTAAATTAACAATAGAGTTCTTTGCTAATGCGGAGAACTTAATAATAAAAATTAACCACATGGGGCAAAACAGTGAAGATTCGACAGCTTTTCCTTTCTATTATTTTAACTACTGCGTTCTTTGTGCCTTCAGCGCATGCAGACCCATGGAGTGCGATTGCCCATTTTGCTGGAGGTCTTGCTGGTGATGTGGTGAAAAGTTACTTCAAACCTAAACTAAAAATAAGTGAAGCGGATATTCTGCAAAAAAGAATTGATATCCTCGAACATCGGTATAAAAAATACGATATGTCAAAAGGAAAGCCCTACAACTATAAAGAAATCGGCGATTTGATTATTAGTTTGAATAATATGACGCAAGCGATGAATAACCGCGTCGACGCACTTGATGGGAAATATACAGCGTTAGAGCAACGTGTTGCTGCTTTAGAAAAACAACGAAGCCTTGCTTTGAAGGTACAAAGTGCAACAGCTCCGAAAGTAACTACTCCGAACAATAGTTATTATGTGCCTGCTCCGTCGAGTACAAAGGTTGTTACGAATAATAGCCAACCCCATGCAGAAACTAGTGGCAACAATGAGAAGGTTGTTGACTGTTCAACTACTTCAGTTGTTCAGGAGCTAATGGATTGTTATAGCCCACAAGCCTCTGCGGCAGATTTATATTTAGAGAAGGCCTACCATAGTTTAATTAAATAACTTGGTTTGTAGAGCTGATTGAAAGGTCATCGGGCTTGTTCAGGGGCTCTTAATGAAATTCTGATTAAAGTCTCCGTCATCCTATGCTTCATTCCCGCGTAGGCGGGAATCCATTTCAATAAATGGTGCTGTGCCTGTCCTTGGATACCCACTTTCGTGAGTATGACGGTGTTTCTTGAGTTTCCTTCAGAGGCTCCTAAAAAGAAGCTTAGTCGTTCTTATCTGCAGCTACATTGCCATTATTATTTTTCCGACGACGATTTCTATTACGTCGTGGCTTTCTTTGTCCTTGTTGCTCATCACCTTCAGCTTTCTTCCAAGGCTTATTTTTCTTGCTAGAACGTTGTCCCGATTTACCGTTGTTATTTCCACCAGAACGACCCGATTTTTGCTGGTTGTTCTGTTTTGGTTTCTTGGGCTTTTTAGGTTTCCTATCTAAATTCGTTGCCGGCACATCGTGATCAGGCTCAAAACCATCAATCAAACGGCGCTCAAGTAGCTGCTTAATGAGGTGTTCAATATCAGCAAGTTCAGCTACTTCATCTGCACTAACTAAGGATACTGCTTGACCATTACTACCTGCACGGCCTGTGCGGCCAATACGATGCACATAATCTTCAGCCACATTAGGCAAATCAAAGTTAACTACTTGAGGGAGTTGGTCGATATCAATCCCACGTGCTGCGATATCAGTGGCAACCAGCACACGTACGGCGCCTTTTTTGAAGCTAGCTAAAGCTTTGGTTCGTGCGCCTTGGCTTTTATTACCATGGATTGCCGCAGCTGTAATGCCTTTATTTTCTAGCTGCTTCGTGAGTCTGTTCGCACCATGCTTAGTACGACTGAAAACTAAGACCTGTTGCCACTCTTCTGTTTTGATTAAATGGATAAGTAGAGCTGGCTTTTGTGCCTTGTCGACGGGGCAAATCCACTGTTTTACATTTTCTGCTGTTGTGTTTCGCGGGCTAACTGAAATCTCAACAGGGTTATTGATCATGCCTTTAGCTAGTTTACGGATATCATCCGAGAAGGTCGCTGAAAACATTAAATTCTGACGTTTCTTGGGTAGTACCGCCAATATCTTGCGAATATCATGAATAAAGCCCATGTCTAACATTCTGTCAGCTTCATCTAAGATCAATACTTCTAGTTGATCAAAACGAACTGCATTCTTATTATAGAGATCAATCAAACGACCGGGTGTTGCGACTAAAATATCAACACCTTTACGCAAACGCATCATTTGAGGGTTAATCTTAACGCCACCAAAGACAACCGTAGATTTAAGAGAAAGGTGTTTCCCGTAGGTAACCACACTAGCATCAATCTGAGCCGCCAGTTCACGTGTCGGAGTAATAATAAGCGCACGGGCTTGGTTGCCTTTAGCTTTTGGTCCTTTTGATAGGCGCTCTAGCAGTGGCAATGTAAAGCCGGCTGTTTTACCCGTACCTGTTTGTGCCGCAGCCATGACATCCTTGCCTGCAATCACCGCAGGTATTGCCTGCATTTGAATAGGCGAAGGTGTTGTATAACCATTTTCGGCTACAGCTTGTAAAATAGGGGCGGATAAGCCCAAGGAATCGAATCCCATATAAGTGTCTCATGTTAATAGCGCGTGCAGGGTACAGGATAACGGGTGCAAAGGCTATGATAACCGCACCAGAATAGGGTTTATAGCTTGGTTTGTGTTATTCATGGGGTTGGTTACATACAAGCTAGAAGAAAAACAACGCTATATTGCATATACTTAAGGTGGCTCCTCTTCAAAGTGTAGGTAAAAGCATAGTATTAAGTATAGGTATAAACATAGCTATTAAGCATAAGTATCAAGCATAAGTATCAAGCATAAGTATCAAGCATAAGTATCAAGCATAGGTATCAAGCATGACGTGTCTGCTCAATCGTACTAAAAGCGTTCTTTTATTAATGGTGTTTTGTTCACTGTTTTTTTCACTTACGGGTACGCACTCTGTTTATGCTAAATGCAGTGAGTCAGTTTCTAGGCCTGATGAGTCGATGGAGGAACTTGAAGAAGTTGAATGGCTTATTAAGCATCCTCCTTCAGGCATTATTTTTACTATCCGTGAGTATGATGACGAAGCTTTTAGCTGGGTAGCTGTTCGCCTTAATTATTATATTTATAAACTTAGAGGTGCTCATCCTAAACTCAGTATAGCTGTACTGGCGCATGGTGATGAGGTGGGATCACTCAGCAAGGCTTCGACCAAAAAATACTTAAAGTTGCATCATTTGATTCAATCTTGGAATAAACAAGACGTGATTACTCATGCCTGTGGGTCTATGGCACACATGTTGGGTTTGGATGAGAGTAGCTTTCCTGGCTACATTGATGTAGTTCCGTATGGCCCTAGCCAAGTTAAAGATTATGTGGAACTTGGTTATGAGCATATTGAGCTTGAACTGACATGGTAGGTTTGTTTTAAATCAAGGTTTCGAATAAGGGCTCATGCTCTACTGAACACAACTTGCAGAACTGTGTTTTTAGAGGATAGATCCATGAAAAAGAAGTTATTGGCAATTGTTATTTCAAGTGTAGTTAGTGGTGCATTGGCAGAGAGTACGGAGGCTGCTGATGTACTAGATGAAATATTTGTCACAGCGACCCGTTATGAGATCAATACAGCTGAAGCTCCGGGTAGTGTTACTGTTATCAATCATGAGGAGATTGAACGCAAAGGCGGTGAAAATATAAGGGATATTATCCGTGGAACAGCGGGAGTCAGCTTGCAAGGTATTGGCAGTGGTGGGCGCAAAGCTCTTAGCTTGCGAGGCATGGAAAGCAAACATACATTGGTGTTGGTTGATGGCAAGCGTATCCCTGCGAGTAATGATGCCATTGGTCCCAATACAGACTATCAATACGACTGGGTATCTCTAGGAAAAATTGAGCGGATTGAAATTGTTCGAGGGCCTATGTCTGTTCTTTATGGTTCCGATGCTTTGGGGGGTGTTATTAATATAATTACTCGTAAACCGGGTAAAGATCTAGCTGGAGTTGTTAAGTTAACTGGCAGAGTAGCTGATGACGCTGGCGCCGACGGACACAACATTGAATTCAATATTGACGGCAGTGTTAGTGAAAAAATGCAGTTTAGGGTTGGAGGGCAACAATCTAGAGGTGCTGCTGTAGAGAGTGTGCTTAATCCTGGGTTGTCAGCTATTGAAGGTCGTAAAAAACAACAACTATCATTGGATTTGAGTTGGCAACCTGTTGAGAATCATGATATCAAATTTGAATATACTAACGGACAAGAAGATCGTTGGTTTGATACTTCTTCACGCCGAGTTCCAAACTATCGAAGTAGTTATGATATTGACCGTCAGCAAGTTTCATTAGGTTGGAAGGGTAAATATGGTGCAACACAAACTTTTCTACGAACGTATCAAAGCAGTGTAGATATCGTTAACCATGCCACTAATGGCGTAACACCAACAGCTTCACAAACACTCCAAGATACAGTAGTCGAAGGCAATATAAATTTTCCACTAGGAGAAAAGCAGTTTTTTACAGTTGGACTGGAGCATCGAACAGAAAAACTTGAGAACACTAGGCTGGCCGGAGGAGAGGATGATTTCACGTTAAATTCTATCTACCTTCAGGATGAAATTGATCTTTCTGATGATGTCCTTATTACGCTAGGTGCCAGACTGGACGATCATGAAGTCTTTGGCAATGAGGTAAGCCCACGTGCTTCTATAGTATGGAAAACAACAGACAAGCTGACATTGAAAGGAAGTTATGGACATGGTTTTCGTGCTCCAACTATCAAGCAAGTTTCCCCAGGATATTCATTTCCATTAGGTATCTTCTTAATTACCAGTAACCCTGATTTAAAACCAGAAACCAATGATGCATTGGAATTGGGTGCCAATTACAGCACAGAAAAATTCAGCATTAATACTTCTTTGTTTGATAACAAAGTGAAAAATTTGATAGATACTCGCTTTGATGCGTTCTTACCCGGTGGTGTTATCCAACGATGGACTTATGACAATGTTGATGAAGCACGTATTAAAGGCGCAGAAATTTCCACAAAAATAGAAATAGGTAAAAGGTTTAGCCTTAACGGAAGTTATCAGTATCTTGATGCTACAGATGGTAGTGGTCAACGCCTAGAGCGTCGCCCTCGTCATACCGTGTCCGCAGGTCTTGGCTGGGAAAAGAAAGGCTGGCGGTTTAACTTGAATGCAGAACATTTGGCTGATCAAATCATTGAGCAAACACGAGTATTAACAGATGTGCCGGATTACACTCTCTGGAATGTAGGTGTTAGAAAAGCTATTAATAAGCATCTAGATATTGCGGTAGGGATTGAGAATTTGACAGATGTGCGATTAGAAGATAAATCACCTGCTTTTCGGCATGAAGAATATCCTCGTACTTTGAGGTTGGAAGTGAAAGTGGGGTTTTAGAATATACAAGAGATACTAATACGTTTTTTTTGTAGGTCAGATAAGCGATAGCGCCATCCGGCAAATACTTTAGATCAACATCTTGCCGGATGGCGTTCCTTATTCGGCCTACCGAGCTACCGAACAAGTAAGACGAAATGCTAAATCTAGCGATTGAACCATCTTAATACCACTTATTAGACCTTGGTATAATATGCTACACTATGTGTACACAAAAGAGGGTTTTCACATGCAATCATTCAATGTTTACACCGCACGGGAGTTACGAAATCTGTCGGGAG
>JAZGES010000056.1:0-3238 GCA_036478935.1 Thiotrichaceae bacterium | reverse complement strand
TTTTATACAACCAGCCATCATGCTTGCCATTAATACCAAATCCACGTTTCACAGAATAAGCGAAAGTACCTTTCTGGGTCAATTTCCCTTGTTTATCTTCTAGTCTTGAGTAATGAAATTCGTGTGCCGATATATGCTTTCCTGACTCTCCATCAGGCCATATCATATTTTGGGTCTCACACAGCTCAACATATCCTCGACCTTTCGGTTTCACCGCCATGATTGTTTTAGCCGGAATGATGCCTACCATTTCATAAGTCTTATCATGGCTATTATCATTATGATCATCATTCCAGCTAATAGACTCACTTAAATACATGAGCCCTCCACACTCTGCATAGACTGGCATACCTGACTCTATTGCTTGGGAAATGGATTGACGCATTGTTATGTTTTCACTTAATGCCTTCATTTGTGTTTCTGGGAAGCCTCCTCCGATGAATAACGCATCTATTCTAGGCAGTTCCTTATCTCGTAATGTATTAATCTTTACTAGCTCAGCTCCAGTACGTTCCAGTGCTTCGATATCATCAGCGTAGTAAAAACCGAAGGATGCATCTCTGCAAATACCAATTTTTATTCCTGCTTTATTTAGGCTTGCTTGCTTAGGAGCCTCATACGTAACGGCTGTGTAGCATGGCAATTCAGGAGTCTGCCGTGATATAGATAAAACCCGATCCAAATCTACTTGTTCTTGCACCCTGTCCGCAATGAGATCAATTTTGGCAGATGCTTTACTGCTTTCATTGTAAGGCATTAAGCCTAAATGGCGCTCGACTAATAACAGATCACTTGACCGTCTTACACAGCCTATAATAGGAATATCAGAATAGTGTTCTGTTACCGCTATTAATTTCTGCTCATGCCTTTCTCCAGCCACTTTATTGAAGATAACGCCTGCGATATTAATCTCTGTATCAAATGCCTGATAACCTAATAAAAGGGGGGCTACTCCTCTAGTAACCCCTTGTGCATCAATAACGAGTATCACCGGAGTATTTGTTAGCTTAGCCATACTAGCATTGCTGTTAGTACCTTCTAGATCAGTGCCATCATATAAACCCATATTCCCTTCAATAAGTACCATGTCTTTTCCTGCACTCTTGCTTTCAAGCATATGCAAGATTTCATCATTAGACATGGTATTGAAGTCAAGGTTATAACAAGTACTCTTGCTTGCAGCTCCTAACCATAGAGGATCTATATAATCTGGACCTTTTTTTAGTGGTTGAATAGACAGGCCTAATCTAGTCATAGCCGCACAGAGCCCTAAAGATAAGGTGGTTTTCCCTGATGATTTATGGGCAGCTGAGATGTAAATACGAGGCATGGTCATAGCTAAATTGTAACAATAAAAAAAGCCGGCATGAAAGCCGGCTTAGTTCATAGTATGTTTAATGCTTATTTTGCGTGAGAGTCTACTACTGAATCCGCTAAAGATTCTGGCAAGAAACGAAGTACTTTGACAGCTACTGTCACCATTGCCAATGTGAGAGCTACTCCAAATAAGCCAAGCATTAATTCCCACTTACTTGGCGAATAACTGTTGATAGTACCGTCTGCATATACACTCGTGACTTCAGCGTTAGGAAACAAAACTAGTGGATAAGCTTGACCGCCAATAATAATAACGTAAAGCAGACAAAAGCCACCTACAACCGTTAATGCTGCAGCTGTGAATAGAGCTGTTCTATTATTTTTTAGCTTCTTACAAAAGATCAGAGCTAAGGGGGTTAACGTTCCTAGTAAAATGAATCCATACCAGAACAAGGTAGAGTAAATATTCCCACCGCTTAAAATAAACGACTCAACACCATGGTGTTCAGTAGCGTATAAATTGGTTAACTGACGCGTCACTTCAAGTAGCAGGACTCCTAAAATAAACACCGCTAATATATAACGCAGCTTATTTAAAATAAAATCTCCAAGCTCACGACCAGTCCATCTATAAGACGCCATCAAGACTAGAACAAAGAACGCCATGCCAACAGAAAAAGAAAGAACAATGAATAAAGGAGCCAAGATAGCAGCATCAAAAAACTGCCTAGCAACTAAGAATCCAAAAATTGAACCTGTACCAGTAGTAAGAATCAAACGCCACGTGAATGCGCTAACTCCAATGGTTTTATAAAGTTTTTTAGCAACCTTACTACGAGCCATCATAGCCCACATGTAAAGTCCTACAAAAAACATGAAACCACCGTACAAAATCATATTCCAAGCAAAAATGGATTTGAAGTTCAGGTGTAGGCCATCGACCATCATGATGACATGATCAATACGCCCTAAATCTAGCAACAATACAACTAAGCCACCTACTAGTAACGACATGGCTAGCAGTGCTGACAAACGTCCAAGTGGTTGATAAGCAGACCTTCCAAACACCGTTCCAATAGACCCGATATTAAGTGCGCCTGATGCAGCTACAATCAAGAATATTGCAAAAATATGAGGTAATCCCCATACGATTTGGTTGTCCATTCCACTGATGTGATGGCCATTATGTTCCATAGTTAGGAATGCAATAACACCACCCAGCAAGAAAACACCCAATATAGCTAGTAAACCATAGTAGCCAATACCGTTATTTTCTACTTCGCTATAGATAACTTTATTATTACTGCTCATATTCAGATACCTTGATAACGTACGCCAGTGTTCAAGCCAAGGTCAGCACGAATTTGCTTGCCGCCCTTCTCTTTTAACACTTGACTGATTTGACTGTTTTCGTCATTCAAATCACCGAAAACGATAGCTCCGCCAGATGACTCTACACAAGCGGGTTGCTTGCCTTCATCGACTCGCTTCACACACATAGTACAAGACTCTACTGTACCTTTACCGCGTGGTGAATCGGGCTTCTGATCGTAGATTGCTTCGTGCACAAGGCTACGCGCTTTATAAGGACACGCCATCATGCAATAGCGACAACCAATACAGATGTGCTTATCGACAAGGACGATACCATCAGCACGTTTGAATGAAGCGCCAGTAGGACAAACATCCGCACAAGGAGCAGTTTCACAATGTTGACACATAACTGGAAGTGTAAAAGAATGTTTCGTCAACTTTTCAGTCACTTTTACCGTACGAACCCAGTTTGTTTTTTGTTTTTCATTGGAGTGTGTTTCATTACCCCAACCGTGCTCTTTCTTACAAGCATCGACAACACCCTGACCGCCATTAGGAAGGTTATTAATATCAATAACCATACCCCAACGTTTAGCATCAGTGATAG
>JAZGES010000055.1:0-7982 GCA_036478935.1 Thiotrichaceae bacterium | reverse complement strand
TGCCAGCAGAATATATAGAGACTAATAAACTTGAAACTGCAATAGAAGAGAGTGGTAAAAGTATAAAACAGTTATCAAATGTTATTGATGTGGTGCAACAGAACCAGAATAAAGCAACTAAACTTTTCACAGAGTCTCAGACGATAAAACAGAATCTGGACACTGTGCTTAAAACTGACACTAGTGTAGTCGATGATGCTACCTCACAATGGCACGAAGCCCTGAGTAACAGTGTTTTTGAAAGCGAAAGTGATTTCAAAAGTGTTCAATTAGATGAAACTTCAGCCAAGTTACTCAAAAGCGAACTATCGGCATTTGAAAAAAATTACCAGCATGCTCAGGGAGCATTAGAAGTACAACAAAAAGCACTTAAAGATAAAGACAAGCCGGATGTAGCAGCTTTGCAGGTAGAACTTGAGAAAACATTGCTTGAAAAAGAAGGCTTAGAAGAAGAGTTTAAGCAGTTTGATAACCAGTTAAGTCACTTATGTAAAGCTCAGAAGACACTGAAAAACTATGCTAAACGATTAGAAGAACAAGAAAAAATATATCAAGTGATTGGAACGTTGTCTGATGTAGCGAATGGCGTGACAGGCAATAAAATCAGCCTACAACGGTTTGTTTTAGGCGTATTACTCGATGATGTGTTGATAGTAGCTAGTCAGCGTTTGAAGGTAATGAGTAAAGGACGTTACTTATTAATCCGTAAGGAAAACCGTGCTAAAGGAAATAAAGCGTCTGGTCTAGAACTAGAAGTAGAAGATAGTTATACAGGGAAGGTTAGGGCCGTATCCACGTTGTCAGGTGGAGAGAGCTTTATGGCTTCTTTATCGTTAGCGCTTGGGTTATCAGATGTTGTGCAGGCTTATGCTGGCGGAATACGTCTGGACACTTTATTTATTGATGAAGGCTTTGGCAGCCTTGATGCTGATTCTTTAGAGCTGGCGATTCGTACTTTAATCGATTTGCGAGATACAGGTAGAATGGTCGGTATCATTTCTCATGTCTCTGAATTAAAGGAGCAAATTAACCTACGTCTGGATGTTAAGAGTGGCAAGTGCGGAAGTTATGTACAAATGGTTAATTAATTCTTTACTACCATATAAGTATATTATAATATTATTAATTGTATTTTTATAAGTGAATTATAATATGAGCACTACAAATTCAGCAGTAAAACATCACAAGGATGAAGAAGAGCTAGAGCAAGCCATTGATAGCTTCCAGCTTAAATGGAAATATGCCGTTTTTCCTGCAATGATTGCCTTTGTCATCCTTTCTGTATTTGGTTTTTACCTGATCTTTGGGATGCTGCAACGCATGGAATCTTTGTCTCAAGATGTTAATAGAATGGCGGATACAATCAGTGATGCACTACCTGCGATGCAGCAGAATGTGGGTATCATGGCATCAGATATGCACGAAATGAATGAAGTAATTGGTACCAACTTCCCCAAGCTTGAAAAGCGGGTGGATGCTATGTCAAATTCCACCGAATATATGGCACAAACAACATCTTCTATGGGACATAGCATTGAGGAAATGAATGATAGTGTATCGAAACCATTGTCAATGATGAATAGAATGATTCCATGGTCTCGTCGTAAAGCTCCAGTAACTAACCAAAATCAGCCTTATTATTATAATAATAATGTGTACCAACAACCTGTTTACTACCAGCAACCTTCTTTTTAAGATGACTTGATACAAAGAAGTTACCATGGTTGCTATGCCCATCAGGGCAAGTAATATTGATAATTTCATTTCGTCAAATCATCTAGACCTTGTCATTTAGTCTTGTCATTTTACGCGTAACTACCCTATGAACCTTGAAACATTTTTCACAAAACTTAACTCGGCACCTGAATCTGTAGAGTTTGCTGAGACCATGGCTGTTATTGATGAACACTATGAGTTCACGGAAACAGCATTTTCAAATGGTTCATTGGAGAATCAGGCTGGAGAAAACTCAGGGTCATGTAAACTCTTTTCTTTTGCAAAGCTCAATGACCTGAATAAAGCTAGTACACTTGCTTGTTTTGGTCATTATTACCGTGATGACGTACTTAAAAACCCTAATGCGAGTGATCATCTGAATATTCGTAACTTTATGAATACAGGGTGGCAGGGTATTTCTTTTGTTGGAAATGCTCTTATTTGCAAGTCTTAGGCCAAAGAACCTTAGAGTCATTCTATTCACTCAAGATTGAGTCGTCACCTGAACCAAAAGTGCACCCAACACCTTACTTGTTACGATTTGTTTTTTGACTTAGCACCTAGCCGTACTGTAAATCACATTACATCAAAACTAATCTCTTGAAGTTCATCTGTTCAGACAAGAGGTCATCTAAATTTTATAGCCAAATATCTGCATTAAGTGAGTCTTAAGATACTGTCTTCTAAGGCTCATTTCACCCTGTCAGTAAATAGTGGTTCATATACTTGTCAAAGCCTATTATAGGTGGCTGTAGCTGAGATATTAGGTTTGTACCTCTCAAACTACAAATGGGTGACTACTGAAAAACAATAACTAGAATAATAAAACATGAACTTCACTCCCTCTAAACTCTGGAGCAGATTAAAACAACGCGAAGATACCGAGCACGAACAGGCTCTGATACGAATAGTACTTTGTGCCGTGTTTGTCCTATATACCCTTTATTGGCCTGAAACTCCTGACTGGAATATGGTCATGATACCTGCTGTGGCGGGTACTCTAGGTTGTTTTATATTACTAGCTATTATTTCGAAACCTGCCAAATCAACGGTGCGTCGTTTACTAGGTGTTACTGTTGATATCACTGCACTGTCCTATGGGATGTATACAGGCGGTGAATGGATTCAATCATTGTTCTGGGTATATTTATTTATCATTATTGGTAATGGTTTTAGGTATGGCCTTAATTACATGTACTTCACTTCAACCCTAAGTCTTATTGGGGTTGCTCTAGCTTGGGCGAATAATGATCATTGGGTGTTAAGCACTGAAATGAGCATGGGAACCATATTAGGTATTACGATACTCACTTTTTATCTTGCCTCTTTGCTGAATCGCTTGAACCATGCACTGGATGCAGCAAATGCTGCCAATGCAGCCAAGAGTCAGTTTTTGGCTAATATGAGCCATGAAATTAGAACACCAATGAACGGCATTCTGGGTATGTTAGATATTTCACTCAACTCTGCATTATCTGAACCTATAAGAAAACAACTACTTATTGCCCAAAGCTCCGCTAATTCCTTACTTCATATTTTGAATGACATCCTTGATTTATCGAAACTTGAGGCAGGTAAAGTTCTTCTTGAAAACAAAGATTTTAAAATGACTGAGCTGGTTGAGGATACGGTCGCGCTGTTAATGCCAAAAGCAGAACAAAAAGGTGTCACATTAATTGCTAAGATTTCAGAAGAGGTTCCTCAGTTAGTGAATAGTGACCCGCATCGGCTTCGTCAAGTGTTACTAAATCTATTATCTAATGCCATAAAGTTCACTGAAGAAGGTGAAATTGAGGTTGCAGTAACAGCTGTTAGTACCAGTAAAAATATTAAAATTAATTATAGTGTTACCGATAATGGTATCGGTATGTCGGATGATGATAAACAACATATTTTTGACATTTTCACGCAAGCAGATGTGAGTACTACCCGTAAGTTTGGCGGTACTGGACTTGGCTTAGCGATAAGCAAAATGATAATTGAACAGATGAAGGGAAACATCAGGGTTGAATCTGTCTTAGGTGAAGGGAGTACTTTTTCATTTACTATAACGGTTGGCCACCCAGAAAGTGATAATCAGCCTGAAAGTGTTAGTGTGCCCACATCACCTGTTAACAATAACTTATTATTAAACACATCCGCAAAGATTTTATTGGTTGAAGATAATCCAATTAACCAAGAAGTCATTAAAGCCATGTTGCATAAAATGGGTGGCTACGTTGAAGTGATGGAGAGTGGAGATCAAGCATTAGAATACTTTTCAACGCTTCCTGATCATCCTTTTGATGTGATATTAATGGACTGCCAGATGCCGCATCTTGATGGCTATCAAACCACTGAGAGGTTACTAGCCTTGTGGGGAGATAACCCCGAATCAGGCATTCCCATTGTTGCCTTAACCGCAAATACCATGCCAGAAGATAAGGCGCGTTGTTTTGCTGTAGGAATGGATGACTATTTGGCAAAGCCTGTAAATTTAGAGACCTTGTATTCTATGCTAGTTAAGTGGCTTCCTGAAGAGAAAATCAATAGGCGAGCAGATCTCAATGTGATGGCTGATACTGAGTCAATGTCACATACTAAATTGCTTGAAGCTATTTTTGATATGCAAACATTACAGCAAGTGCAAACCATGATGGGTTCACGCTTTCCAGACATGATTGAGACCTATAATAGGTCCAGTTTACGTTTGGTAAGTGAAATGGAAATACAACTTGAACAAGATCAGCAGAAATTGAGTAAAACATCCCATACCCTAAAAGGCAGCAGCTCTGCTTTGGGTGTAAAAAAACTTAGTCGCCTTTGTCAAACTATTGAAAATCAGGTGGTTATGAATGACTCAGAAGATAAGATAAAAAAGAATATTCAACATGTGAAGAAGTTATTATATGTGACGGTCGATCTACTTAAAAAGTGGGAGCAGGCTACTACTGTTGAAGATCACTCTTTAGTTTTGCACCCTTGATGACTATCAGATCAAGTCTCTGCAATCACATATCAGCTCCATTGCTGAAGAAAGCGTCAGTCACAGAAAGAAATAGCGCTAATCGATAAGAAATTATAGGCATAGTCAATAACAGCATCCTATACTAACTTTAGAGGTGCTCTTTAGAATACTTATTCCAAAATAATCGGGGATATAACATGACTGATCAAATCAAAGAAGAGTCGTTGTTAGAAGGTGAAAATGCTGCTTATATTGATATGCTCTATGAGCAATTTCTGAGTGACCCCTTCTCTGTTAATGACAGTTGGCGTGAATATTTCACCGGACTTCCTGTCCCTGCCGATCTGCAACAAGGCACGCGCCATTCAGAGGTGCAAAAACTATTTAGAAATTCATCGCTATACATAAAAAACGCACACCTCACTAATGGTAGTGAGATTGAAGCCGTTGTAGAAGATGAACGTATGCAAGTGCATGTGCTTAAACTTATTGAAGCCTATCGTGTTCTCGGGCATTTGCAGGCGGATACCAATCCGCTTAATGATCTCTACAACAAGCCCGTATTAGATGAGCTATCACTGCTTTATTACGGGCTTGACCGTGTTGATTCAACCCATGTTTTCGATACAGGTGATTTCTTCCTTAACAAGCCCGCTACAATAGATAATGTCTATCGGGCATTACGAAATACCTATACAGGCTCCATTGGTGCAGAGTACATGCACATTATGGATACCGAGGAAAAGTGCTGGCTACAATCAAAGCTTGAGTCCTGTAAGACAACCCCTGATTTTTCTGATCAAGAAAAGACTAACATCTATAAAGAGTTGGTTGCCGCGGAAACCTTTGAGCGTTATTTAAGTACACGGTATGTCGGTCAAAAGACCTTTTCGCTTGAAGGTGGCGAGAGTCTGATCCCGTTACTTTCTACTTTAGTTCAGCAAGCAGGCACACAAGAAGTTAAAGAAATTTCCTTTGGAATGGCTCACAGAGGACGTTTGAATGTTCTGGTTAATATCCTCGGCAAACCACCTGAAACGTTATTTAAAGAATTTGAAGGAATAGCAGATCATCAGGGCTATGCTGGTGATGTGAAATACCACAAGGGCTTTAGTGCGGATGTCGCTACACCCGGCGGACCAATTCGTCTTGCCGCTGCCTTCAACCCTTCACATCTGGAAATCATCTCTCCTGTAGTGGCTGGACATGTTCGGGCGAGACGAGACAGACGTGAGGCCGGTGAAAGTGATCCTGCCTTAGCGATACTAATTCATGGTGATGCTGCATTTGCCGGTCAAGGTGTAGTAATGGAAACCTTGAATATGTCACAAACCCGTGGCTTTTCTATTCACGGAACCGTGCATATTGTTATCAATAATCAGATTGGCTTTACTACTAGCACCCAATCAGATAGCCGCAGTACTTACTACCCAACTGATGTTGCTAAAATGGTCAACGCGCCGATTTTGCATGTTAATGGGGATGATCCCGAGGCAGTAGTGTTTGTAGCTAACTTAGCCTTGGAGTATCGGTTACGCTTTCGTAAAGATATTGTTATTGATCTAGTGTGCTATCGCCGCCGTGGTCACAATGAAGCAGATGAGCCAGCATTAACACAGCCAAATATGTATCAGGCAATCACGAGCAAACTAACGACACGTGAGTTGTATGGAAATAGGTTGGTGGAACAAAAGGTAGTATCACAACAAGCAGCCGATGCCGCAATTCAGAGTTATAAACAGAAAATGACTGAAGGTAAGCCGCTTCTGAAAACACTGGATGTGAATAGTATTCCTGCAGTTTACCAAGTCGATTGGTCGATTTACAAAAATAGACTCTGGCAAGACCCTGTTGATACCACGTATAACAAACAAGCCTTTGTTGAAATGGCACGACAAAGCTGCCAACCTCCTGAAGGTTTTACCCTGCATGACCGATTACAAAAAGTCATTCGACATCGACAAGATATGATCGATGAAAAATGTGAGGTGGATTGGGGCTTTGCTGAAAATATGGCATACGCAACGTTATTGTCTGAAGGTTTTGACGTACGGCTAACAGGACAGGATAGCGGTCGAGGTACCTTCTCACATCGTCATGCGGTGTATCATGATCAAAGTAATAATAACTCCTGCTGGACTTGGACACCGTTAAAACATATTAGTGACAAGCAGGGTAAATGCACGATTACGGATTCATTGCTTTCTGAAGAGGCTGTGCTGGCTTTTGAGTACGGTTATGCTACTTCTGATCCAAAAGTGCTCAATATTTGGGAAGCTCAATTCGGTGATTTTGCCAATGGTGCTCAAGTAGTGATTGATCAGTTTATTAGTTCAGGGGAACAGAAATGGGGGCGCTTATCGGGTCTTACGCTCTTTCTTCCACACGGTTATGAAGGCATGGGAGCTGAACATTCGTCTGCACGTTTGGAGCGGTATTTACAGCTTTGTGCCCAACATAATATGCAAATTTGTATTCCTTCAACTCCAGGGCAAATCTATCATTTACTGCGCCGGCAAATGATTCGTAACTACCGCAAGCCACTTATTACCTTTACACCTAAAAGTTTATTACGTCATCCCGTAGTAACCAGCTCTTTGGATACGTTATGTAATGGTTCATTTCACCCAGTACTAGATGACAAAATCATTGAAGATAAGAGCAAAGCGGATAGAGTGATCGTTTGTTCTGGGAAAGTTTATTACGATCTGTTGGAAACACGTCAAGCTGAACATATTGATAACATAGCACTAGTTAGGCTAGAACAACTTTACCCATTTCCTAAAGAACAGATGGCTGACATTCTGTCTCAATATTCCCATATGGCTGAATTGGTGTGGTGTCAGGAAGAGCCGCTTAATCAGGGCGCATGGGATAGCATCAAACATAGATTTAGTCCTTATGAAGACTCACAACAAGTTGCATGTGTGAGCAGGCCAAGCTCTGCAGCAGCGGCTGTTGGGTCATTTAAAGCACATAAACGTGAGCAGCAAACGCTAGTCAATGAGGCTTTGAGGTTGTGAATAGCTTGCGAATAGTTTCTGCTCGCGTCGAATAATTAAACGGTTGATCATTATTGGAGATTTTTTATGAGCATTGAAATACGTGTTCCACAATTACCTGAGTCAGTGAGTGATGCTGCTATCGCATCATGGCTGAAAAAAGTCGGTGATACCGTACTTGCTGAAGAGCCGTTATTGGAATTGGAAACAGATAAGGTGGTGTTGGAAGTGCCAGCACCCCATGATGGCATCTTACTTGAAATTAGAGCAGAGCAGGGCGTGACTGTTTTGGAAGATGAAGTCATTGCTGTATTTGA
>JAZGES010000054.1:0-2769 GCA_036478935.1 Thiotrichaceae bacterium | reverse complement strand
TTGAGTTTGCAACCTTAGCGGCTATTTGGATATTTAAGCAAAAACAGGTTCAAGTTGCCATCATGGAAGTAGGGATGGGCGGACGTCTAGATGCTGTTAACTTGTGGGATGCTGATGTCGCTATTATCACGAGTATTGGTATCGATCATGTTAAATGGTTAGGCGATAACCGTGAAGATATAGGTCGTGAAAAATCCGGAATTATGCGTTCAGGTAAACCTGTCATATCGGGCGACCTTAATCCGCCAGAATCTATCAATAAATATGCAGCAGAAATCAAGGCTATACTTTATCAGGCAGGTGATCACTTCTCTTGGAAAGTGGACGATACAGGCTGGGTTCTTAGACTGACTAATCAACAAGGGTTAGATTTGCCTTTTCCGGCATTGCAAGGCGACTTCCAGTTTAATAATGCAGCGGTAGCTATTGCAGCGTTATCAGTTTTGAAGGATAAACTGGATGTTTCTGAAGGTTCAATACGCAATGGTTTTAAAAAAGTTCGTTTAGCAGGCAGGCTAGAACAGATACAAACTCGTCCTGATATCATCCTTGATGTGGCTCATAATGCTCACGCAGTAAAACAACTAGCGCTTTGGTTATCAAAAAGCTTATCAAAAAATCTGCCTGAAAAACAGACAGAGCAAAGTGTAAAGGGTAAGACATACGCTCTTTTTTCAATGCTCGATGATAAGGATATAACAGAGGTTGTTAAAACAATGACCCCTCATGTAGACCGCTGGTTTGTTTCTACATTGGATGATCCTCGTGGGCTTCCTGTGGCAGATTTAGTTCGTGAAATGAGGGCTATAGGTAACGCGAACGAGAGCCAAGAGATAGAAGTTGATGCGTTTGGTTCACTTGAGTTGGCTTGGAATGCCTGTAAATCTCAGCTAACAGAAGTGGATAAGGTGATTGTATTCGGTTCTTTTTTGGTTTTATCGCAATTTAAAGTGATTTTTTAAGAAAACGTGCTAATATACTCATAGATAAACATTATTATTATTTTTTAACTGTCAGCTATTCGTGAATTAGTCTTTACTAACTTCACTAAAAGATCAACAGTTATCGAAACAGGAGATATCAAAATGGAAAAGGCAGTAGTTAGACGTGGAATAGGAGCAGTAGTGCTAGCGCTGGTCGCTGCTTTACTATTAGGATACTTACTTAAAGGTAAGGCTCCAGAACGCAAAGAAGTGGTGAACATGGAATTACCAAAGTCACCTATCCAAATTTTCCCTGAAGGCGAAGGTGCTGGAACGGTTGCAAATTCTGGTGGTAATGCTGGATCAGCGGATGCTAGCAAGTCTGGCGGCGCTGGTATAATTGCAGCAACAGGAGCTGGCGCTGTAGCGGCTGGATCCGGTGCGGTTGCCGCAGTTAAAGGTGGCGCTAAGGATGCTGGAGCTGCGGTAGCAGATTCGGGTAAAAAACTAGTAGGTGCTACTACGGGTACGAAAACAGCTTCAGCTAAAGATCTTCCGGTTGATGCTAAAACGGGTAATCCAACACTAACCAAGTCAAACGTTGTAGTTGATGGGTCTGGACAAGCAATCTACGGAGCTAAGACAGCAGGTGTTAAAAATACTCCAGCAAACTTTGAATTCCGTTCAGCAGGAAAGAAAGAAGTTAGACCTTCAATTGATGGCAGACTGACTAGCAAGAGTGGCTCAAAAACAGCTAACACTAAGAAGGCACCTGCAAAGTCAAATGCTCGGTTAGTGGGTGAGAAGAAGCTTGCACCTGTAGGAAGTCGTAGCAACAAGTCTTCAAAATCACGTAAAGTAGCTAGTTCTAGAAATAAGGCTGTTATCGTGAAGAAAAAGGTAGCTAAAACTTCAACCAAGAAGAAAGTAGTTAAGAAAACGGTAGTTAAGAAAACGGTAGTTAAGAAAAGTACAGCAGCTCCAGCAGGTCGCAACAAGTATGTTGTACAATTATTAGCAACATCTAATAAGTCAAAGGCAAATGGTCTAAAAGCAACCATGTCACGTGAAGGTTATCCTGCTTATGTGACCAGAACAACGCGTGCTGGAAAGGCTCTGTACCGTGTTCGTGTGGGTAGCTACTCAGGCAAATCATCAGCGATAAAAAAGCAGGCTTCAATGAAGCGTCGTTATCGTAAGAACACTTATGTTCAAAGCAGTATCGTGGTTCGTAACTAGGAAACAAATAATATGGATTCAATCAACTACATTGACATTGGTATCGTAGTCTTAGTGCTACTGTCAGCGATTGTTGGATTTGTTCGAGGCTTTGTCAGAGAGGTTTTCTCTCTGACAACCTGGGTTGCTGCAGGTGTTGTCGCTTATTTGTTCTATGAAAAACTAGCAGGTCAACTACCCTTCAATATACCGAATGATTTAGCTCGATATGGTGTAGCTATATTATTGATAGTTATGGGTGTCTTTATTCTTGGTGCAATAATTAATTACCTATTCGGTAAAGCTATTAATGCAATAGGATTAGGCGGTACGGATAGAGTATTAGGTGGGGCTTTTGGCGTGTTACGAGGTGCTTTAGTCGTGACCTTAATGGTTTTATTAATGGGCTTAGGGCTTACCACATTGACGGATACGCCTTTATGGAAAGAGTCGAAGCTGGTTCCTCATTTTGTCAATGCAGCTGAGTGGATCAAGAAAGAGATTCCTGAAGATGCAGCAGATAAGATCAAGGCAATAGGGACTACATTAGGCATTACTGATGCTGATACCCCTGAAACTACAGAATCTGCACCAGAAGAACCTATCATCAAATGATCGGTGGATTCCC
>JAZGES010000053.1:0-3025 GCA_036478935.1 Thiotrichaceae bacterium | reverse complement strand
ACTGTCAACTTAATAGTTACTACGGTAGCACTCATTGATAGGTGCGCAACGTTGGACTATGCTCTTAACCCAACCACCGCCCCGTTTTATAACAAGGATTGATTTATGAAAACGATTGATTATTTGAATATGATAAATAAAAACTATAATGCTTCAGACTATAAAGTCGCTCAGTTACTTTTAATCAACAAGACATCTGTTCACAGATACAGGAATAAAGGTGGTACTTTTGATGACAACACAGCAATAAAGGTTGCAGAGCTTTTAGATATTGATTACGCGATAATACTCACTGACATGCAAATCGAAAGAGCAAAAAACGACACCACACGTTCTGCATGGGCGCACGTCTTAGAAATGGCAAAAAGCCACAGCACCGCCCTAGCTTTGATTGCTGTTTGTGGCGTTTCGCCATATTCAATCACACCGATATCTAACGAATCAGGCACTTACGCAAAAACACCCCAGATCAATCCTTATTATGTTAAATAGATAAATCCATATTGCGTTCTGTACCCTTCTAAATTCGTCAAGCCCATATAGTGTACTTATGCGTGATGGTCAATTATCAGTCATGTATTGTCCAAGCAAGTCACTTTGTCGCTTTTTTTCTACCTAAACTACATTAAGTCTTTCTTTATTCGGAATTTTAATCTATATTCGCTTTGTGTTTAAGACGCATAATGTATTAACAATAAGTGGGATTAAGTGTGTCTTGAACGTATTTTAATTTGCTGTGTTTTTAAAAATAACAAAAAGAATATCAAGCACAAGATGAAACAAACAAAGGTTGCTGGTAGTACAAAATTTAATGCAAGGACGACGGTTAAGCTATCAACGCTTTCCATCTTAACTGTGTTAATAACATCTTGCTCGCAAGTACCTTATAAGCCAAATGTTCAAAATCAGTTACCTTCAGGTAGCTCTAGCCCTACTCATTCTCAAATAAATTCTCATCGTAATAATGTAGTACAAAGCACATATCGCACACTCGGCTCTCCTTATCGTTACGGTGGCACGACTTATAATGGGTTTGATTGTAGTGGTTTAACGCGACATGTTTACCAGTCTGCTGGGATCGCTATTCCTCGTACTGCTGCTCAACAAAGAGACCAGAGTAAAACTATTGCTAACTATTCAGCGTTACTACCTGGCGATCTGATTTTCTTTAAGACAGGAAAAAAAACAAATCACGTTGGTATATTTGTTGGCAACGGTCAGTTTATTCATGCTTCAACTAGTAGAAAAAGAGTGATTAAAGCCAAGCTCGATACCCCCTACTGGCGTAGGAGCTTTGTTAAATTCGGCACTTATATTCGTTAATTCTAACATTCTTATATATCTCCAAAACTCCATAAACGATTCAACCTAATCCAAAATTCATATATAATTATAGAGTTAGACGAACAAAAATCTATATGTATGAACCTCGCTTCATTATAAGTATTGATAAACGATAATAAGTCACTATACATAACAGGTATCTATTACAATTCTTGTTATAGAGTGAATATGGTTAAAACACTAAAGGAGAGAAACATGGGTCTTTTTGATTTTGCTAAAGGCATTGGTAACAAGTTGTTTGGAAATGAAGACGAAGCACCAGAAAAAATTAAGGCACACATCGAAGATGATAACCCTGGTATTAAGGATCTTGAGATCACGGTAAAGGATGGTGTTGCTACTATCAAAGGAGAAGCTGAATCAGCAAGCGCTCTTGAAAAAGCAATCTTAATGGCTGGTAACGCAATGGGTATTGAAGAAGTTCGAGCCGATGATGTTGTTGCCCCTGTTGCTGATTATGACGTCGAATATTATGAAGTAGTAAAAGGTGATAGCCTTTGGAAAATTGCTGATAAGTTCTATGGAGATGGCAGTAAGTACAAGCAAATATTGGCTGAAAACTTGCAAGTCATTAAAGATCCAGACTTAATCTTCCCAGGTCAAAAAATTCGTATCCCTTCTATTGATTAATTCTTTAGATTCTATACTCAACTAATTAATGCCTTTACTTTAACTTTTAGCTTTAAGAGTTAGAGGCATTATTTATATCGTATAGCTTCACTAAGCTATACGAAACTTTCCAAAAAAATATACAAGGTGGTACACGATGGACATGGGTGATTTAATGAAAATGGGCGCTTCTGCTTTTATTAAAAGCAAGCTTAGCGGAAATTCAGGTAGTGGATTAGATTCAGGAATGCTTACTTCTGCTCTAGGTGGTTTACTCGGTGGTGGAAGTTCTGATAGCAGTTCTGGTGGTGGTTTAGATCTTGGATCTTTACTATCAAATATGGATTCTGGCGGTTTAGCTGGAGTGGCAAAGTCTTGGTTAGGTGATGGTGATAACGAAAGTATCTCTACAGACCAAGTAACAAGCATGTTTGGTAGTGACAAGATTTCAGAATTCGCATCTCAATTAGGCCTTAGCAATGATGAAGCGGCGGGTGGATTAGCTGATGCACTTCCACAATTAGTTGATAACGCTAGTAGTGGTGGTTCTTTACTTGATTCTATTGGTGGAATTTCTGGCGCTATGAATATGGCTAGTAAGATTTTCGGTCGATAGATCGTTAATCTATAACTAATAGTAAAAGTAACTAAAAGCCCCGTAAAACGGGGCTTTTTTATATCTAATATTTGTTGTTGCGAACCTTTATTCAGGCCTCATATGAGGGAATAAAATAACATCTCTAATGGATGGCATATCAGTAAACAACATAACTAAGCGATCAATACCAATCCCCTCCCCCGCAGTTGGCGGCAAGCCATATTCAAGCGCTCTAATATAATCTGCATCGTAATGCATGGCTTCATCATCACCAGCATCTTTTTCAGCCACTTGTTTCTTAAAGCGTTCAGCCTGATCTTCAGCATCGTTAAGCTCAGAAAAGCCATTGCCGATTTCTCGTCCACCAATGAATAATTCAAAGCGATCTGTGACAAAGGGGTTATCGTCATTACGTCTTGCTAAAGGCGATACTTCGGCTGGGTAAGCAGTAATAAAGGTTGGATTCATGAGCTT
>JAZGES010000052.1:0-2482 GCA_036478935.1 Thiotrichaceae bacterium | reverse complement strand
GGAAGAATGGTCATGCTGCTAAGAAAGCTGATTGTGATTGCCATTGCGACAACTGAACCAAATTCCTGCAAGGTCACCACCTTGCTCACGGTTAGCACACCAAAGCCTAAACTCAGAGCAAGAAAGTTAAAGAGAAGCGCGCGTCCCGTTGAAGGGTAAAGCCGCATGATCGCATCGTTGATGGCTAATTTATGGTCGCGTACCAAGCTTTGTAGACGTTCAACGGTATGGATTGAAAAGTCCACTCCGAGACCGATTGCAATGGCTGCAAACATGGAGCTACTAATGGATAACCAGGTGCCTGTGAAACCAAGGAAAGCGTAAATAGCGAGTATGGTCACTATAACGGGAACAATCGTCACGAGCCCAGCCGTGAAGGAACGAAAGGCAAAGGCAGCCATCAAAAAGACAAGTAGTAATGAAATGCCAACACTAACAAAGTGGCTTTCTCCTAGGCGTTTAATCCAGTGATAGTCCACATTCACTCGTCCACTTAATCGCGCGCTGATTTCATTCGTATTAAACTGTTTATCAATATATTTTTGTGCCGCTTCGACAACGGTTTTGCCATGTGTAAATTGACCGCTATCTAGTCGTACTCGCAGATTTGCTAGGCGATAGTCATAATCTATTTCCTCTTGAAAATCATCAGGATTCCCACTGGTAGAGTAGAGCAGAAAATATTGAGCAATCAGATTGGCATTCTTGGGAAGCTGATATTCTGACGCTTGATCTTCATGCAATGCTCGATTCATCTGCTTCAGATAATCAACAATGGAGGTTGAGCCACCTACATGGGGTAGTGTTTCCATATAGCGTTGAAAATCCTCAATACGTTTTAGATTTTCAGGCTTATACAAGTCTTCAGCTTGTGGCGTTTCGATCATAATATCGAGATAATGCGTGCCATCGAATGTCTTATTTAAAGTGGTATCGGCAATGACAATAGGTTCATTGTGGTGGAAAGTGTTAATCAGTGTTTCATCAACAACAAGCTTGCTTGCGCCATAACTTCCTACCATGGCTATCACTACGGCAAGAAAAAGCAACTGTCGTGGAAATTTAACAACAACACGTCCTAAAAATCCCAGTAACTGTCCAAAGCTATCTGCTTTAGCTTGCTTTCCCTGCAAGATATAGGCGGTACTCGCCTTGGGTTTGAGTAGTGTCAAAACAGCAGGAACAATGAGTAGACTAAAAGCCCACGCAACCCCAACGCCGATGAGTGCAAATAAACCAAAGAACTTCATGGGCGGCATAATCGAAGCTAGGCTCAATCCTAGAAATCCAGCCATTGTTGTCACAGAAGTCAGCGTGATGGGGCGCCACATGTGTACCATGGTTCTTACCGTTATTGCGCGTGGATCATCGTCGGGCTTTTCTGCTACTTCTTCATAATATTGGCTGAGTATGTGGATAGAGTCTGCTACGGATATACCAATTAACACGACGGGCAACGCATTGGTAATAACGAAAAAGCTCACTCCAAAAGCTGCCATTAAGCCCAAAGATGTTCCCACGGTTGCAACTACCACTAAGTTAGGGATTAAAGCCCCTCGCAATGTTCTAAAAGCAATAAAGCAAATGATGGTAATAACCAGTGCCGCGATGGGGTTAAGGCGCATGGCATCAGCATCTATATAAGCACCCATATAACCCGCGACGGCTCCCTCACCAGCCACATGAATTTTCTCATTGTCATGAATTGGGGCTTGCTTGATCATTTCCATCAAGTCTAGATAAGATGGCTGTGCTTTAAACTGGTCGTTTAGTTCTATGACAATAAGCGTCCCCGTTCCGTCACGAGCCACAAGTGAACCGAGATACAGTGGAAAATCCATCACAGCTTCTCTAACGTTATCAGCGCCCTGTTGATCTACCGGAGGAGTTTCAAAGAAAGGTTCAACTAGCATGCCATCCTCTGTGCCGATGATGTCATTCTCAGTAGATAGGCTAGTGATTCTATCTATATTGACATTGTCGATGTTCTCAACTTGATGGCTGATCCAATCGACTAAAGCGAGTGTATTAGGATTGAACACTCCTTGCTCGCCCTCATTGATGACAGCAATGACCATAGGATCTTTGAGACCAAATGTTTTTACTGTCTCCTCACGGAATAATAAAGAGGGGTGATCTGACGGGATAAAAGCATCTGATCTCGTATCTTTATTTAGGGTTGGGATAAATGAAGCGGTCAATAGAATGAGTAGAATACTTATCGAAATCATCAGTTTGGGTCGTGCGGTTACCAACCAGAAAAACCGCCAGGCTTTTGTGTTGGTTTTATCTAGGTTTGTCATAAAATACTCTGTATTACTCTTAGCTAAAGGCAGACTAGTTTGTCTGTTAAGATTATTTTAAAAACGGCTATAACTTCTTTCTAAGAACATGTGAAAAGACTTTGCCAAAGGCAAACGTATTGAATTTTCTTGGTTGTATATATTTACCCGTGATGTAGAGAAATTTGTTGATTGCCCCT
>JAZGES010000051.1:0-8580 GCA_036478935.1 Thiotrichaceae bacterium | reverse complement strand
GAATCTCCTTCTATCTCGAATCTTAGTTCCCAGCAGTCTCAACAAAAAGTACAAGGCAGTCAAGGCAGCTATGATTCTTATGGCTCAACAGATGCCCAAAAGAAAGAGACAGACCTAAGGGATTTATTACAGACACTTAATGAGCGAAAAGGCTTTATTCTTGCATTGACTGCTCTTGGTATGTTGATAAGTCTGCTGATAACCTTATCGACGATCCCCCTTTATCGTGCGAATGCCATCATAAAGATTTCTCCTGAAGAAAATAAATTATTAGATTTTGATGTCAGTACCGGAGGCAGTGCATCAAAGACTGAGCAATATTTTCGTACTCAATTAAAGCTGCTTAAGAGCAAAGCTTTAGCTCGTAAAGTTATTGATAGTCTTCAGTTAGATTCGGTAGCGACGACAGCAACCCCACAAACAACCACTTTATCCAAGCCTTTTTTTTCTGAACAACTTCAGCAGTTAAAGGATATATTAAGAGGAGCCTCTGAGGATTCAGCTAGTAGTCCCACGCCACGCTCTCCTCAACCCAAGAAATCTCCGTTAGAGCAGTCATTTTTTAGTCGTTTGCATATTGACCCGATGGGAAAATCTTATTTAGTTAATGTTTCTTATGATGCTGAAGATCCAGAGCTTTCAGCCACTGTGGTCAATAGTTTGATCCAAAACTTTATTTCGATGAACTTGGAAGGTCGACTAGATTCAGCTTCAAGTGCAAAATCTTTTCTTTCGGGTGAAATTGACGATGCTAAAACAAAACTCCGTGAATCAGAACAAAAAATGATTACCTTCGAGAAAAGCAAAGGGATTGTAAATACCGGAGGTCAGACTCTGATCAACCAGAAGTTGGAAGATTTAAATCGAGCGTTATCCAGAGGAACTCAAGACCGCATCGCAGCAGAAGCTGCTTACAGTTCAAGCAAAAGCTCGGTTAAAAAAGTTCAACGAGTTACTACCAATGCAACCATAACAGCGCTTAATAAAAAGCTTCAACTACTCAATAGGCAGTATCAGGAAAACCTAAAAGTTTATAAACCGGCATACCCTTTGATGACGGATATTCAAAATAATATTAGCGATGTTCGTAAAGAAATAAATACAGAAAAAAGTCGTCTGCGACAAACTCATGCCCAAGCTGTGGCTGAAGCTGCAGCTAGTCGGGGTGCTGTTAACCCTACAAAGATCAAATTGGAGGTTGCTCGAAAAAATGAAGCAGCACTTAAGACGGAGCTGAGTACTGTTAAATTAGAGTCTATCTCGACCAGAGACAACATAGTTGAATATCAATCTTTACTTCATGAGGTTGATGCTAGTCGAGAGCTATATGAGAGCCTCTTAAAGAGGAAAAAAGAGGTTAAAGTCGCAGGCGGTGTGGATAAAAATAACATTGCTGTGATAGACCCCGCAGTTGCACCCTTTACCCAGCATAGTCCCAACACAAAAACCAACCTCTTAATGGGGGCGCTTCTGGGGCTCTTTTCATCATCTCTTATTGCTCTTCTTCTGGGACATAAAGATGAGCGTATAAAATCTGTAGAGGATATCGCTAAAATTTCAGATCTTCCTATTTTAGGTTCTTTCCCCTTTATGAAAGAGCTAAAAAGGAAACGTGCCTTTAATCTTATTACTGAGAGCTCAGCGACCACTATGGCAGAAGCTTTTAGGTCGCTTCGGACTAATATGCAGTTTGCTACAGCAGAAGGTACCCCAAAGATATTACATATTACGAGCTCTGAGGCTAGCGAAGGGAAAAGTAGTACGGCACTCAACCTTGCCAGCGTTTTTGCACAAACGAAAAAATCAGTATTATTAATTGATGCTGACCTCAGAAAGCCTTCTATACAACGCTATCTGGAATTAAATAACACAATCAATCTAGCAACCGGTCTACTTGACGGGCTTTCATTAAATGAGATGACGACATCAACTCCTATCAATAACTTGACTGTCATTGCTGGTGAAGGTGTGCCATCAACACCTGCAGACTTGTTATCAAGTGATGAAATGGTCAGCTTGCTTGATCAAGCATCTGATCAATATGACCTAGTCATTGTTGATTCCCCTCCTGTTGTTGGGCTGGCGGATGCATTAGTTTTAGCTAACCGGTCAACAGCGACCCTCCTTGTCGTTGCAAGCCATCAAACCACCAAAAGCCAACTGAATCATGCACTATCACGTATCCGTATGGGATATGGAAATGTTATTGGCTTTGCCTTTACAAAAGCGCGCAACCAAAAAGCCTCAAGTTACATTTATGATTATGGTGGGGATCACATTGCCAGCTCTGTTTCTTCGAAAACTCAAGCTCGAATTGACCAGTAGGTGGGCTAACAGATTAAATATGACTTTAATCAAGTAGATATGATCTACTCTGATAATATTTCTTAATTTCTGGTATAACGCTGACCACATTCTAGGGTCAGTCTACAGATACACAATATTAATTGTGCCAAGGGTATAGCGAACCTTTTTTACTCGATTACTGCTTATCGCATAACAATGAAATTGTAATTGTACTATTATATAGTAGACCCTTAATAACTATCAAAAACTAAAGATTTTTTGATAGCAATAATTGCAATTACTTAAGGTTTGCAAACTAATGAAATTACAACGAGATACCCATATTGTTGCGCTAGATAATAACGCGACAACTACCACTATTTCATCGATTAATAATCATCAGCAACATCAAGACTATTACCCTACTCAATCACCAGCAGTAAGTAATAATGATTCTGATGTTAGAGATTTATTAGCCTCACTCGGCCGTAGAAAGTGGTTTATAGCTGGCATTACAGGATTAATGGCGCTTATTTCTATATTAATTTCGCTGTCAATGACTCCTGTTTATCGAGCCCAAGCCACTATAAAAATTGACCCTGATGAAAAACAAATTGTAGATTTCGGCGTTTCTGCAACCAAAGGCTATCAAGAAAGTAAGGAGTATATGCAAACTCAGTATAAGCTTCTAAAAAGTCGAGCTTTAGCACGACGCGTTATTGATAGCCTTGATCTTGAAAGTGCATTAATTAGTTCTGCAAACGATAAAAAAGCAAAGCCATTTTATGCTGACTTTGTTGCCGACCTGAAAGAAAAAATCAAATCAAAAAAAGACAATAATGTAAACGGTGGAGCTGAACAAGTAAACCTACCGCCAGCAGAGTTATCATTCTTAAGAGGTCTCACCGTTGAGCCAGTTGGAAAATCCCAGCTAGTTAATATCTATTATCAGGCAAAAGACCCTAAAGTTGCATCAGCCATTGTTAATAGCTTAACCACGAATTTCATCAAAATGAATATTGATGGAAGAGTTAATGCAGCTGAAGATGCAAAAAGGTTGCTTAGAGAGCAGCTTGTTCTTGTAAAAAGTAGATTACAGGAGTCAGAAGCAAGGCTTGTTAAACATGAAAGAGAAAAAGGGATTATCAACATAGGTAATAACAACTCCCTTATCGCTGATAGCTTAGAGGTGATTAATAGAGCTTACGCTGAGGCAAGAAAATTACGTATTGATGCTGAAGCAGAGTATCGACAACGCCAAAAATCATCTGGAGCTATTCGTTCTTTAGATAACCAAGTGATACAACATCTTAAAGCAGATTTGCAAAAGCTTCGTTCTAAGTACCAAGAAAATTTGCTAATTTATAAGCCGGGCTATCCCTTAATGCGTGAGCTTCAAAATCAAATTCGAACAACTCAAGTTAGCTTAAACAGGGAGCTTAAGTTGGTAAAGTCGGGCGCTCATCAAGATTTAAAAACCCGTTGGATTGCAGCTAGTCAAAGAGAGAAAGAACTTAAGAAAGAGCTTAGTCGCGAAAAATCACGCCTTTTAGATTCACGTGATCGTAGTCTAGGTCACAATACCTTACAGCGTGAAGTGCAAACGAATAGAGAGCTTTATGAGGGATTATTACAGAGAATGAAAGAAGTGGGTGTTGCTGGTGGTGTTGGGACCAACAATGTTTCGATTGTAGATACTGCTTATAATCCTTTCACAAAGTATAAACCTAATACAAAACTTAATTTAATTATTGGCATATTACTGGGGCTAATGACAGGCGGCTTGCTTGCCTTACTGCTTGAACATGCGGATGATCGAATCAAAAGTGTAGAAGACCTTAAGAAGCTCACAGAGCTTCCGGTACTTGGGATATTCCCAAATATCAAGGTACCTGGGCAAAAGAAAAACCAACGGCAAGCTGTTCTGGTTACCGAACAAACATCTTCAGCAATTGCGGAAGCCTTCAGGTCACTGCGTACCAATATGCTATTTGCAACACCAGAGGGTGTTCCAAAACTTCTCCATTTGACTAGTTCAAGTTCTGGAGAAGGCAAAAGTAATACAGCAATTAACCTCTCTATTGTTTTTGCTCAATCGGGTAAGTCTGTATTAATTATTGATGCTGACTTGCGAAAGCCATCACTCCATAAATATTTGAAACTTAACAATACAGCGGGCCTAAGCAACTATATTAGCGGCGATGCTAGTATCAGTGAAATTGAAACTAACACTAACGTCTCTGGTTTAACTGCGATCACTGCTGGCTCGTTTACAGCAAATCCAGCTGACTTCCTGTCAAGCAATAGAATGCTTGATTTACTCAAGCAAGCTGCTGATGCCTATGACTTAGTGATTATCGACTCTCCCCCTGTTATGGGTTTGGCTGATGCACTTGTTTTATCTAATCGATCAACCGCTACTTTATTTGTTGTTGCCAGTCATGAAACTGAGAAAAAGCATATACTCGGCGCAATAGAGCGCTTAAAAATGGGTTATGGCAATGTCATTGGTTTTGTACTTACCAAGGCACGAGAAGGAAAGAAGTCGGGCTATGGCTATGACTATGACTACGGTGATACTTGGCAAGACAACAATAATGTTGCTAGGTTAGAACTCAAGTAGTTATAAGCAATGAACCACTATGTAATAAGTGTAGCGTGGTTCATCTAGGTAATCTGTCATAGATACTAACTTTTTAGTTAGTATCTATGTTGTAGATAAAGTCGATACCTTGCGCTTCACCGGACTCCGCCTGTAAAGACCATTTGCTACCTAGTTTGTAATCAACCGCTATTTGGTGGAATGTATCAAATAGTCCCGTAATGTAACGAATATATAGGTTAGGTCCTAGCCTTTTACCCAGCTGAAGTTTATTTTTCTTATAATCAGCATAGGTAATGATATTTAGATCATCCAGACCAACAGAACCTCCTATGCGATTTAACATCGTACTACCGCTATTTATACCCAATGTTCTAACTGCTTGGAGCAGTAGTTGAGCCTGATCACCTGATGTTTCAGATAAACTTTGTCCTGTTATTAAATAACTAAGAGCATCACTTTCAGATTGTGGAGGGTCAGAAAAAATAGATGATTTTGGCTTTTGCAGCGTCCCTGCTAAGTTGATACCGACGTTAATATCATCACCATCAATACTACGAGTAGCACGAATATCCAAACCGGGATTATGAATAGGCCCGTGAAAAACTAACACGCCATGTTCTATCTTTAACCGCTGCCCATATGCAGTGTACTGCCCATCCTTAATCCTCAAAGTACCTCGTGAAACAATGGCATTATGGTTATGTATAACATGAAATTTCCCCTTTAGTTTTGCCTTTAACCCAAAGCCGTCGAAGCTAATATTTTCTCCTAACGAAATAGTGACATTAGGTAAGATACGCAATGGCTTTTCTTGTTCTCCTTTCTTTTTGTCACGAACAAAAACAACGTCATCTGATTCATAAATGGCTGTTTCTGGAAGCTCTGATAGCTTAATTCGTGCTTTGGGAATATGAAAGTTACCTTTAATGTGTGCAAGCCCGGGAGTTACTTTTAAATGTAAATCAGGCGAAGCAAATGCCTGTACTTCGTGGGTATTCATAAACAGTAAGTTCTTACCCTTTAAGTTAAGCTCGGCAACCCAGTCATTGAGTTTATTAATTTTCATAGTGCCATCTACTAGCAATTTAGCACTACCTGTATTTAGTGAGCCATTGATCACGGCTTGATTAGGCTTAGTAGTTTTAATTAATAGCGTAATATTCGTTAAATTAGTACCTGTATCAGGAATGCTTAACTGTCCATTTTTTAATTCTATCTCTCCGCTGTATTTAGGTTTTTCCAGCAAACCTTGAAACCGAACTTTGCTAGTAATTTTTCCTTTAAGCTTAGCAATATCAGGAAAAAACTCTTGTGCCCAATTCAAATCAGTGACGTCAAAATTGGCTTCACCTTGTATGAGATGTTTTTTTGTTATCGGAGCAAGGGTAATGGTAGACGTGCTGGTAAATTTCCCTTTTCTATCGATTGTAATACTAATATTCGTCTCGACTTTTTTGCCGGTAAATTTAAGTTTGACCTTGCCATCATGGTAGGCCACTTTTTCTTTCTTGCCTTCTGTGTTCTCCACTATCACTACACTGTCTGGCAAACGAAACTCAGCATCACCGTAAATGCCCTGTTCTTTCTGTTTTAGATTAAAAGTCCCGTTAACAACCCCAGTAAGATCCAAGTTATCAGGCAACCAAGGTTTCAGTTGCGACAAGGGAATGCGCATCAAAGCTCCTTTGCTGGTAAGTCCACTTAGTACGCTCCATTGGGTGTCCATGCAGAGCTGTCCGCGCTTTGGGTTGGTGATACATATTTCAGACCCAGTAAAAGCATCAGAAGCAGCATCAATATGTACAGATTTTTTTAGACTCCAGTCTCCAGTCTCTGTCTTTGTCATATTTATTTTTTGGATGGTTCCTTTCCACTTTGAATCAAGCCACCCCCCCTTGGCATTTAATACTAAATTCCCTTGTTTACTTTTTCCTACCAATTTAAGCCGATGATTTTCTAATGTCCCGGTCGTATCAAGTTGTCCACTATCAATAACTTGTCCAGCCACTTTTAATTTCTTCACCTTGCCTTTTATGTTTAAAGACTTTTCGCTACCATCGAAATTAAAGGAAGCTGATGCTAAATCCATTTTTTGGGATGTTAACTGTTTTAATCGAATGTTTCCCTTGCCTTCCAGCAAGGATGCCTTTTCTTTTCCATCAAAATCTATATCAGCTGATACCACTTTATAATCTTGAAACTGAAAATTATTGATTTTGGCCTTTCCTTTACCTGATAGTAATCCACCCCCACTGCCTCCAGTGAAATTGATATCAGCAGTTCCTATCTTGAAATCTTCAAACTCGGCATTTTTTATCTTAGCTCTACCTTTCCCAGATAGCAGGCTATCGTTTGATCCTGCTTGTAAATCAATATCGACATGATCTATTTTTATGCCCTCTCCATTAAATCCCCTGATTTTTAACTTTCCACTACCGGTCGGTTCAATGGTTGTCCCTCGTGCTAAACCTTTTCCCACGATACTGCCACTATATCCAGGCAACAATTGCCCGATGTTTTTTGCATTAATATCCCACTTAAGACGGAAAGGCTCGGTAATTCTGCCTTCCAAAAGAATGCGATTTTTGTCCGTTTTTACCGATAATTTTTTTGCCCTGAGAATGCTATCTTTTAAGGTTATCAAGCCTGATGCTTTTATAGGAAACCCTTCAACTTCACCTTCTAATGAGTCTAAATCGATATCTAACTGCCATTTATCATCAGCGTAAACATACTCACCTTGAGTACTTAACAACAAATCGATCACTGCCGGCCATTGAGGTGAAAACTGTTGAGTATGGACATCATTCCCCTGCACATTGGCTTTCCATGAAAACTTATCTATCCATGCAATACCTCCGGTGGCTTGTAAAGCTCCCTCTGAGTGCTCCAAATGCACTGATGAGAAGGTCGCTTTATGGTAGTCGCCAAAGCCTTTAAAAGTAACCATACTTTGGCCTAGCATTGCCTCATCCCAGTCAATGGTTCCTTCTGCTTGATAATTCGTTAAGGTGCCACCTATTTGGACTTCCCCAATAAAATCTCCAGTCTGGATATGAGAATACTTAAACTCACCTCTACCACTCATTGCATGTGGCTGATCGAAGCTTAGCGATACATTATCAACGGAAGCAATGAAGGGAGCTCCCCAGATAATAGGAGTCGCAATGGCATTCTCTGCTAATAATTGGTTATCAAGAATTGAAACCTTGGTTACCGCCATATCATCAATTTTAAACAGTAATTCCTTGCGATCTCTGATGATTCTTAATGTATCCAGTTGGACATGGTCAGCAACCATATCCACTGGTATGGGGATATGGGGAATAATGACATGCTCATTATTCTTCTTTTTAAGGTCAGATGGAGGAATATAGATATTTAGTGCAGAAGCAGATAAGTTCTTTATATTGAAAACATCATTTGAGTAAATAGTTTTCTTGAAGTTCAGCTTGACCTTTTTTAACTCGATACCTGTGCCATTCATTTCATTCCATGCTAAGGATTCTATTTCCAGTCCGCGCAAGAGAGTGCCATTGACTCCTTGAATTTCTAAACCGACATCTAATGCATTTCCCAAGCTCGCTATTAAACGAAGCCCTAAAGGAGAAACACTTAGAAATAGAACCAATAGAATAAGCAGAATAAATAGTGAAAATAAGTCAGCAATACGGTGGTGAGGTTTCACA
>JAZGES010000050.1:0-3782 GCA_036478935.1 Thiotrichaceae bacterium | reverse complement strand
CGTCAGCAAATGATTTCTTTGCTACTTTAAGTGCGGCTTTAGCTATTTTTATGGGAGATTGTTTTGCATCACTTGGGATAAAAGTAGCACCTACTTCAGATGCAACCATTTCTAACTGTTTTATTGCTGCAGGACGATAAACGTCACAACTCACAACGGAGACAGATTTGTTCTCACGCTCTTTAAGTAGCTTGGCTAATTTCGCAGCAGTGGTTGTTTTACCCGCACCTTGCAAACCTGCCATCAGAATAACCGCTGGAGGCTGAGCTTTTAAGTCGAGCGACTCATTGGTTTTACCCATGATTTCGACCAGCTCTTCATCAACTACTTTGATCAAGGCTTGCCCTGGATTCAGACTACCAACAACTTCTTGACCTACAGCACGCTCGCGTACTTTATCAATGAAGCTCCTTACAACTGGCAGTGCTACATCCGCTTCTAATAGAGCCATGCGCACTTCACGCAGGGTATCTTTTATATTGTCATCAGTCAGACGAGCCTGACCACGAATCTTCTTTACCGTTTGCGATAAGCGTTCGTTTAAATTATCAAACATCTGCGTAGCTACCCCTAAGATATAATACAAGTTGAAACAAAATGACGAAACAGTATACCATCGTAACTAGAAACCTCGAAGATGATTGAGCGAAAAGGTCTATGTCGAGGAAAAAGTTTAGGTGATTTGGCGCAAAGAATTTACCAAAATTACTCCGAACTGGTAGGCTCTATTTAGCTGCCCAAGTATTTACATACACTTTTAGATATTCTGAGTAAGTAGCTCTTCAATACTGAAGCTTTAAGAGTCGCTAAAGCTCATCTAATCTGGTGAATACCAGAACCCATTTGCAAGTTGGCGCTATATTTCTGCGATGGATACCGGTATCCGCCGGCATGACTTGATTAGAATATAACTGCAAATACTTTTGAGACGCTAATAATTTCATCACAGCACCTTTACATCCAACCCTTTATCTAACTAAGTACTACTAACTATTTTGACTTTAACTACAATCGGTTCTTTAGCTACACTTTTCTATCTGACCACTTGGGTCCTGATAGCGCTTTATATTAAGAAAAATGACTCGCAATCCCTATTATTGATTAGGCGAGGTGCTTCTGCTGCATGGGCGCTCGCCATTATTCTGCACGGTATTTTTTTATACCTACCTTTATTTAGTGGCGGATTACGTCTTGATATCATCTCAGCCGGGTCACAAGTGCTCTGGCTAACCAGCTTGATATTATTCATAACCACTTGTACCCGAAAGATCGAAGTACTTGCTTTGTTTATACTGCCCCTTGCTGCCGTTCTGCTATTACTGGAAATGTTGACAGCCCACACTGGAAAATCTGTCAATATAAACGGCGCACTGGGAAGCCATATTTTGTTATCACTATTAGGCTACAGCACGCTCTTTCTGGCGACACTACAAGCACTTTTATTATCCGTACAAAGCAAACACCTACACACCCATCGACCGGGCGGATTAATTCGTTCATTGCCTGCACTACAGGATATGGAGAACTTACTGTTCCGTCTCATCTTGACAGGTGTCATCCTACTCAGCGCTGGCTTAATTAGTGGCTTTGTCTTTTTGGATGACTTATTTAGTAAACAAGTTCTACATAAAACCGTACTTTCATTGATTGCATGGGCGGTGTATACCACCTTACTAATAGGTCACTGGAAACAAGGTTGGCGGGGGCGCAAAGCCATCACGTGGACACTGGTTGCTTTTGTTTTATTGATGTTGGCTTTTTTTGGCAGCAAATTTGTGCAAGAAATCTTACTTTCTAAATGAGTGAACCCACATTAATTGTTGTACTTTTTTTAGTACTACTACTGCTGTTTATCCTCTCTGCCTTCTTCTCTGGCTCTGAAACTGCGTTAATGTCACTGGACCGCTATAAGCTTCGGCATATGGCGCGACGCAATAAGAATGCCAACCTTGCTTTAAAACTCCTCGAACAACCCGACCGATTGATTGGGGTGATTTTACTGGGCAACAACTTAGTTAACATTCTAATTACTCAACTTGCCACTTACCTTGGTTACATATTAGGAAGCAATGCAGGTGTCGCTATCGCCACGGGTGTCTTAGCTTTAATGCTACTTATATTTGCTGAATTAACGCCAAAGACGCTCGCCGCGGTTAAGTCTGAAAAAATCGCCTACCCTGCTGCTCGAATTTATACTCCTCTACTAAAAGTTGTTGCTCCCGTAGTCTGGTTAGCAAACTTTATAGCCAATTCATTATTGAGAAAGTTTGGCGTTGACCCCGAAGATATAGAACAACACAGCCTTAACCGTGAAGAGTTTCGTTCTCTTGTACGTGAATCAGACAGCCTAATCCCCAACAACCATCAAGAGATGCTACTGAGCATTTTAGACTTGGAATCCACTACCGTTGAAGACATTATGATTCCTCGTATGGATATTTCTGGCGTTGACCTAACTAACGACTGGGAAGAAGTAGAAAAACAACTAGCTAACAGCCCTTTTAGTCGGTTGCTCGTCTACAAGGATAGCCCTGAAGAGACTCTGGGCTTCTTACACTTACGCAAACTGATCCCCTACCTTAGAGAAAATAAATTAGATCAACAGCACTTGGAACAAACACTACGCCCTGCTTATTACACGTTAGAGACCACGGTATTAGCGCAACAACTTATTAATTTTCGAGCTGAGAAACAGCGCATCGCTTTAGTAGTTGATGAGTATGGGGACATACAAGGACTAGTTACACTCACTGACATTCTAGAAGAAATCGTAGGACAGTTTGCGACAGACCCAGCCAGCATCACCAATGAAATAATCTATAAAAAAGATGGCACACTATGGGTTGATGGCGGAATGAATATTCGAGAGATTAATCGCCTTGCCAAACTAGAGCTACCCACTAACAAAGAAGCAAAAACATTAAATGGACTGGTTATTGAGCATATGGAAACTATGCCTGTAGAAGGACTCTCTATGCTAATTGACCGATACCCTTTAGAGGTTCACAAAGTTGAGAACAACACCGTTAAAACCCTGATTATCCATCCACGTTTGAAGCAAAACACAGCTGATAATCCATCAATAGAAGATAGCAATTAACACTTATGGCAAAAATAAAAATACAATACGCTTGCCAACAATGTGGCGCTACTCATAACAAATGGAGCGGACAATGCTCCGACTGCAAGGAGTGGAACTGCCTTGAGGAAGTTATTCCTCAATCAAGTTCTGGGCAAGCCAAAAACCCAAGATTCGCTGGCTATACCGGAGGAGATCAAGGACGCATACAATCGCTCAATGATGTCAGCTTACAAGAAAACCCACGCACCTCCACTCATCTTAGCGAGCTAGATCGTGTACTAGGCGGAGGCCTTGTGACAGGTTCAGTCACACTCATTGGTGGCGACCCGGGTATTGGAAAGTCTACTATCTTGCTGCAAGCTTTAGCCAGCCTTCAACAACTCAAAAGCCTCTATGTCACAGGAGAAGAATCCTTACAACAGGTTTCACTTCGAGCACACCGACTGGAACTTAAACTAGAAGGCTTAAAGTTACTCACGGAAACTTGTGTCGAACGCATTCTGGCACAAGCTTCTTTAGAAAAGCCCGAATTAATGGTGATTGATTCTATTCAAACACTGTATACAGAACAACTGAATTCAGCACCTGGATCCGTTGGTCAAATCAGAGAATCGGCAGCCCAATTGGTTCGTTTTGCCAAACAGACAGGAACCTCACTCTTTATTGTCGGACATGTTACCAAAGAAGGGACACTAGCTGG
>JAZGES010000049.1:0-15833 GCA_036478935.1 Thiotrichaceae bacterium | reverse complement strand
TTTGTTTGCCAATCCAGCCATCCGCTCAGTCCAACTCTCGCCTTCGATATGCTTTAACAAATAAGCGAGCGCTGAGTTATTTTCTTCTCTAGCAGTGCGTTGATCTACCCAGCCCACATAACAGCGGTATTTAGCGCGTGTAATCGCCACATATAGTAAACGCAACTCTTCTGCCTTATCTTCTTGTTGTTTAAGCTCACGATGATGCTCTAACTGTTCACTGCCCAAATCAGTAATCTGCTTTCCGTCTTTGTGTAACACAACCACTTTTGAGCGGTTAGCCATACTATTTTTAGCCCAAAGATCCGGACAGAACACAATCGGATATTCAAGACCTTTTGAGCTATGAATCGTGACAATACTGACTGCATTCTCATCACTTTCCAAGCGTAGCTCTTGCCCACCCATCATGATCCTTTGTTCAATCGCATCCTCAAGCCACTCTAATGTTTTGTGCATACTTAGGCGCTTAGATAGAGCCGCTTCTTGTAACATCTCCAAAATATGATTGATATTAGTGAGATTGCGTTCAACTTCTAAATAACCAGATAAATGCTGTACAACGCCCTGCTCTTCCATGAGTTTGTGCATCATCGCCAACAAACCTTTGCGCTCCCATAGCTCATGGTAGTGTTGGAAACTAATTAGCCAATTATCCACATGGTGCGGTTGGTCTTGCAGATCATAGATATCATTTCCATCCAACCCAAACCATGATTGACATAGGGCATAGCGCATTAACTGCTGACTACCGGGTCGAGAAATAGCGTGCAAGATATGATAGATCTCAACGGCCTGAGTGCTGGCAAATACTGAAGTTTTACTATTAAGTACCGAAGGTACTCCGTATTGCATTAATGCATGTTGGTAGGCTGCTGCTTCTGGGTTGCTCCTGACTAGAATAGCGATATCGCTTGGGCTGACTTTGGTATTAATACCATCCCCATTTTTAAGAGTTGCAGTAGAAAGTAATGAGAGAATTTCTTTAACAACATGCGCCCTTATTTGCTCTTTTGGTTTACCTTTAGTGGTGAGCCAATAGCCATCTTTTTGATCAGGGTTTTTATCAAGCTCCCATAAAACCAGTTTTTCCAATGAATCATCTGTTTGTGCTAGCACCGTATTTTGTAATGCAGCATTAACAGGATGGTAAGCTATTTGTTCAATAAGAAAGGGATTATCAACCTCAAACAGTGCATTAACCGCCTGAACTAATGGCTGTTGTGAACGCCAATTCTTAGTCAGATTGTAGTGCCGTTGAGCTTGTTGTTGAGCTGCTAGATAAGAGTAAATATCAGCTCCTCGAAATTTATAGATGGCTTGTTTGGGGTCGCCAATCAAATATAAATAGTTACTAGGGCTTGCTAACGCAGAAAATATTGACCATTGCGCATCATCGGTATCTTGAAACTCATCTATCAAAGCTACTGGAAATTTATCTTGTAGCAATTGTTTTAGGTGCGCCGCATTACTTGTTAACTCGCTGTCCGACGCTGTATTTTTAAGAGCTTCAGAAAGCCGTTTGATGATGCCATCAAACGATAGTTGATTGCTTTTGGTAAGACGGCTTTCTATCTCATGTTGCGAGTACTCATACAAGCCTCGCTGAAACGCAATTTTTACGCTTGAAAGTGACTGCTCTAGTTCATCTATTAACTGAGAATTAATAGAAAACTCTTGTAAAAAATCCAGTTTTCTTTGTTCACCTGTCAGTGCTTTGGTTTTTCTAAATTTAGTACCATTTAGTGCGCTATTGCTGATATTCAATGTACTTAGAGCTAAGATGTCATCCAAGGGCAGTATCACTTCAGCCTTGTGTTTTATTAGGTGCTCTATCGGGCTGTCTATCGGCTCTTCTGTTTTATCCCCTAACCAGAGATTTAAACTTTCCCTAATTTTCTGGAAACTATTCACAAATGCAGGTTTAAACTTATCAGCATGTTGGTCAATTGCAGTTTCTAACGCGAACACTAAGCTAGTTACTGTAGGTCTAAGTCCATTTACAAGAGATTCAGCAGTCAACAAACTCAGCTCAAGATCATCTGCTTCAGGAACAACCACACTGCCCTCTCGAATGCCGTCAATACTATCCAAGAGCGCATAAGGAGAGGTGGCGCTATTTCTCAATAATATAACTTGCTGAATGGATCGCTCATAGGTCTGTAAACGCCAATAATCTTCAGCAATTTGTTGCGTAACCTGAGAGGTGTTTTGTAGTAACTCTGATCCAAATACCTGACCACTTTCCAGCGCATACTGACTCAGCATTCGCTGGCAGAAGCCATGAATAGTAAAGATATGGGCACTATCGATATCAGCCAAAGCATTAACCAAGCGAGTTCGTGCTTGTTGCTCAGGTAGTTCTGCTACCCAGTCATTTAGATGATCATCTGTGGAAGGTTTCCCTGCAAATACAGCTTTGATTTCAAGCAGACGTGAACGAATTCGTTCTCTTAATTCTTGTGCCGCAGCATTAGTAAACGTCACGACCAATAACTGGTCAATGCTATACCCTTGTTGCAAGATAAAACGCATCACCAGCATGGCGATTGAAAATGTTTTTCCTGTTCCTGCACTGGCCTCAATCAAGTTTATCCCAGGCTCAAGGGATGAGCGATAGGGATTGAACTCAATAGGACTAATTTGTTTGGTCACCAAGTGCTAGCTCACTTGCGTATAGCTATAGTTATCTTATGGGCTTCATTCTTATCATCATTATCTAAAAACATTAACGTATAATTACCCTTACAGGTGTGACTTATATCGGTGTTTGAGCAATTTAACGCTATATTTTTTTCTTTAACTTTCCATGTGTTATTTTTAGACTTTACTGAACAACCTGATAATAAGGAAGGTTGCGCCTTAGCATCAAACTGTAATGCACAGTCAATAGTAAATAAGCTATTTATTACCACTCTTAGTTCATTCTTTTCGTTGGTATAGCTTGTCATGGGAGATAATGCCGACGCGGCAAGAGAACTACCGTACAGTTGTTTTGTTAACCATCTATTGTCTTTACCGATAGTCTTTTTATTAGTGACTGCTTTCTTCTTTTCTATCTTTGCAGGTCTCACCGATACCAATTTTCTGGTCTTCTTAACTTTCTTAGTTTTTTTAACTATACGAGGCTTAATAGTCTTGCGAACTTTTTTTACTCGTTTTGATCTTTTGAGTGTCTTTGCTTTTTTTGTTTTTTTGAGGTTTCGAGTACTCTTCTTAGTTCGATTGCTCTTTTTTGATTTCTTAATATTTGTAGATTCAACCATTTCCACATTATCGTAAGTGCTACAGCAATTGGTGCAAGCCTCACAGGATTGGTCGAATAATTCTTCAGATAAATCGGATGCCATAGAAAATGGACTTAGAAGCATCAATGAGAAGCTTATTAGTATCTTAAGTGCTGTTTTTTTCATTTTATCCTTATCAAGGTGATTTGACGTAAAGAACTTACCAAAACAAGGGATGATTATATATCTAATCGGGGATCAATCTGAAATTAAAAATATTCATGTATATCTATATGGGGTGAATAAATTCACCCCATGCTCCGTATAGTTATCTATTGATATCCTATGTTTCAACAAGCTCTGGGGCGGGAGATGTCACTTTACGTCTTTGACGCTTGGTCAAAATATGCATGATACGCAAGTCACGCTTAGTCAGCTTTTTGGCCGTGTCGACCCAAAGATAAATACTATGCTTGAGGGTAGCGTAGCTAATATTCTGCATCTGCTGCTTAATTTTTTGCAATGCCCAATGGGTGTTTTTATTAGACATACGCGCATTAATAAAGTCATCAATAGCCTGTTTGCATTCACCTTGTTCAGTAAGCGTATAAATAGCTCCGAATTTATTTAACTCCTCTGCTGTGTAACGTTTGCCTGTTGCGAAGGCTCTATCTGCTTCATTGGCACCCGTAAACCGCTCCAGTAGTGCATAACCTCCCATACCAGGGAAAAAACCAAATAATGCTTCTGGAAAGGCAAACACGGCTTGTTTCTCTGCGAAGATATAGTTGCACGATAAAGCGGCTTCAAATCCGCCACCTAATGCACTACCGGTAACGTAGGCAATGGTTGTAATTTCTCTTTTTCCACCACTTAATCCCCAATAAACGAGATCGATACAGCCTATTCCATATTCCAATAAACGTTCCCAGTCTTCGGTTGATACCAATTCAGAAAAATAATCTAAATCACCACCTGAGTTAAAAATCTCTGGGTTTTCAGATTTCAAAACCAAATACTTCACATCACCGTAAACACCCGGATAAGGCGAACCAAATTCATCAAGTGTGTCAAATAGATCCAGCATTTCTAAAAGCATAGTGAGTGTGAAACACTGTCTGCTTTTTGATTTCATACTCACCCAAATGACAGAACCGCCGTCGTCATAATCTACAATAATTTCTTTATGTGTTAACTCTCTTGAGCCCATTAACCTTGCATCCTTGGATTTTCAATCCTGAAGTAAAAATTAAGCTACATACTAATAATATCTTGCGCTACGTTAAGAATTGATCAGGTAATAGTGTGAATTTACCCGATAAAGCCTAACAATTTTCGCGCTAGAAATACCCCTGATTACAATTAGTTCTATATAGCCATTTATTTATACAGCTACCTAAAGTACAACAAATTGATTAAAAAGTAAGCATTTCTATTAATATAAATTATGAATATAAGAGAATAAACATCTATTAGCTAATAAGGGTAAGGGTTTAGGGGATAAGTATTTTTTTCATCATCAATACAAACCGTGACTTACAACCTATTTAGGCTCCTAATTTATTCATAGGCGATAGTGAATTAGACTATAATGGGTAAGCTGGCGTTCAGAAACCGCCCCTTCTGTGTTGAATGCACCCTACATCAAGTCCAAATTTAATGAAGAGAAAACGCTATGGTTACAACGGATCTTAAAGAAGTTTTCAAAATGTTGTTCACTGCACCTGCCGAGGCATGCGTTGAAGCTGAAGCAAGCTACAGAGCTATTTGGTTACAATGGTTGTTAGATTTACAAAAAATGTTAAAAACACAAAAGTTAAAATCAACTAAAGCTAACAATGCCATTATTAGTCACTTAGATTTGGCTCCAGTAATGAAATTTGATGGCATTGTTGAATGTGGCGTAACGATGCGTATCGCCTCTATCTCCGAGAAAGGGAAGTCTGTTTCAACTGGTATCCAGTTAGGCGTTATTGAAACTACAGGGAGTTTTGGATTTATGCACCGCCAAACTAATGAAAGCGTGATGCAAGCTAAAGCGCAATATACGGTCACCAATAGGGAAGTTTCTTTAGCTAACTATTTAGGTCATTTCTCCATTGACCTTGCATCTCCTAGTGATTTGACAACGGCTATTAGCTTTCTTAAGAAAACATCTCCAATCCTTGCGGAAGATGCTTCTGGGGTTCAAACCTCCAGTAATCAAGATCTTTAACATAACTATCAGCATAACTATCAAGTACTAGGCAATTTATGTCAGAACCTAAAAACGAAAATACTGTATCCGAATCATTAGATGACGTCATCATCACGCTTCAAAAGACGTTTAGCCGTATTAGTGAAAAGTCCGCAAATGTTCCCGAAGAACAAGCGCGGGCATTAGTTACAGGTATTGTTAATTTTGAAATTTCTACCACTGTCAATCCAGAAGGTGATCGTTTGATTGTCACTAAATCTGGTGAAGTTCAAATCACCCTAAAAGGACAGATTGAAACTGATATTCGAGAGATTAGTGAGTTATGACAATAATAGCCGGCGATGAAGATGAGAATGGAGACGGTAGCGACCTGATTGGTGAGATTATCTTAGATAATGATGATACTGCCAACACTGACACCACGACATCAGATGCTGGATCTAACGACTCCAGAACACGCGTTAGTAGAGGAGTACTGGCAGCTAGAGTTAAAAGAGAAAGTATTGACATGATCTATAAAAATGTCGTAAAGAGCGTTAAAGAGACGCTGGAGGAAAATGATGTAGTAGATATTGAATTAACCTTCAAAGCGTCATCGGTTCATAAAGGCATTCCCATTATTTCCAGAAACCAAGACTCTAGTGTGGTTGAAATTCGTTTAGCTACGCGTATTAGTGGTGGTACCAAAAAAGAAACTGATGAGCCCAGCTAGTACCTAAGGACTCAGGATTAAATAAGATGCGGAACTTGACGCAGAATTTTTGCTTCAGATTAAATGATCGCAATAGGCGCATAGCAGGGCTACGCAACGATTTGGGATCAGTTAAGCTGGAGCAAAAAGACAAGTTAAGTTCCGTAAGTAATTTACTCCTGAGTCCTTAGCCAAATAACCCACTTTCTAATGCATTACGGATGCGCTGTTGATGCTCAGCATCAAGTTCTGGAGCTTGTGCGCCTAAATCTCCCCTTACTCCATTCACTCCTCCTACTACGCTTCCCCCATCCGCAGACCTGATTATCGGAGCTTGTCTTGTTTGAGCCACTAATACATTATCTTGAAGAGATTTTATATCGGTATTACGCTTTATAACATCCGAAAGCGAGGTGTTGTTAAAGGTACGCACTTGACGGCGGTTGAAGTCTTTTTCGTACCAGAAATTATCTGCCGACCGTAAACGAGTGAATTGGTCAGTTAAGATTTCTGTGAAAGTTGATCCTACTAGTGAGTCGCCATCATGTTTTTCAGCTAACCCGCCAATCCATAGATCAACTTCATCAGGGCTGTCATAAACCTGAGCTAGTTTTTCACCAAAACCATCTTGCCATGCAGGGTCATCGAAGCTGGTTATTCTTGATAAGCCCAGTGCTTCACGAGAATCATTCAAGCTTGATAAGCCATGATCACGTCCACGTTGCGTATTCAATGCAGCCAGGTCAAATCCCCCTTGACCTGGCTGACCAAATAGAAAGTTTCTTACGTCATCTATAATCATGGGGTCGACTGCTTGAGCAGTCTGCGAGGCAAAACCACGTAGAATAGGGTCAATCCCTGCTTCTCGCACTTTATCTGGATTAACGAATGCATTCCTTAACTGAAGATGCCCTTCTTGGATTTCATTACCTGCTTCATCTAGCCTTTGAATGGTGGGTGAGAGCATGGTATGACCCAAACGATATGCCGCTGTTGAGAACGAATTATTGATCTGTGGAGATAGGTTCTTATCATATCCTTGATAACTACCGAGCTTATCTTTACCTAATAGTTGAGGTAAAAACTCGTTATAAGTGATGGCTTGCATCTGTCCAATCACTTGTTTCCTTGATTCTTGGAAAATTTTCTCGTCGTTCCAATGCGGATTCTGACTACTAAGCTTGTCAGCAACACGGTTATGCTCTCTCATCCATACGGTGTGCATGGATGACAAACCTACGTTCTCATTGACACGGACATCGCCAGAGACAAAGTTACCTTTATCATTCTCAGGTAATAAGCCGTTTGCGCCTTCCTCCAAACGCCCACCTAAGCCAGTGCGTAATTCATCACTTTTTTCTTTACTTGATCCGTAAATATTTGAACCATCAATATAGGCGGTAATCACATTAGGCTGTACCTCACGACCATTCTCATCAGTAATGGTGTTAGTTCGGTGGAATCCAATTTCTTCTTGTCCCGTGCTTTGAGGGTCAAAAAACAAATCACCTTGCGGTACTTTGATATTGGCTTCTTTTTGTTTGTTATCTGGAGACAGGTCAATATCATGGTCTAGGAATTGACCCCATAACCAGAACATGTCACTTAAGCCTTTTCTGTTGGTTGTTTCGTTATCATCTTGATCGGCTACTACATTACTGATCTCGCGTGCACTAGGTAAGTTAGCCTCAGTAACACCACCTATTTCACGGTCACTGTCTTTGGGGATTAACCGATTGAGTGCTTCGCCTGCGCTGCCTTGATCGGGGTTTTGTTTGTTATTTTTAGTCCCGTCAAAGGTGCGATAAGGTTCTTGTTTATTTTGTAGTTGATCAATTAATTGTTTAATTAATTGTATGATGAGATTTAGTATCAATTGATAGATATTAGATTGACCGTGCCTTGATCCTCTTCTTTTAGTATTCCCTAAGCTATTTCCCAAACTTAGCTGGTTAAATATTGAAGAAGTGCTCGCTGTATTTTTTCCTCTACCTTGGCCACCGAAGTTTGAGCTTAACGACTGTATTGAATTTATTTGCATTAGATTGTCCTTAATCTTAGAACCAAACGTCCTTGATTGGCTTTATTGTTTTGAATATAAATACACTTAGCACAAGTATAGTAGTTTTATGATGGAAGCTAACTGTTACTTAATGAAGGTATTGTATTTCAGGACGAATGGTATCAATAAAAGACGACACTGATGAAAGTGATAGTAAGGGTTAAGGTAAGGGTAAGTAGGGAATAAACTCAGGTGGTTGTGAATACTCTGTTAATTCTTTAAGGTTTACTCTCACAGCTTGAAGCCAGATGGTTGGAATGGTGAGCAGGAGTAGAGTTAATCTATTCGATCAAATAGGACTTCCATTGCTGAAACAAAGCTTCATCAGGTGAAATAATTACCGAGCGTGGTTGCATGGAAGCTCTAAAGACTTCCTCTCCATCCAGAGTGCAAGCATATCCGCCTGCTTCACTGAGAATGAGTGTTCCAGCAGCTAAGTCCCATAGTTTCATACCGCCGTGTAAATAGAGATGACCTCTGTTGGCTGCCATCCATGCCCATTCCAATACGCAACTTCCAAGATTGCGCTGTGACTTGTAAGGAGGGTTGATCAGCATTTTCTCAGAAAGTCGTTTTGATAGCCGCTTTAAATCAACGATAGCAATTGCTTTATCCATCTCGAAGCCACTTGATTTACACTTTAATATCTTGCTATTTAGCCATGCGCCCTCATGTTTAATCGCACTAAACATTTCGTCTCTGATGGGGTCGTAGGTGAATCCCATAACCACTTCTCCGAGGCTAAAGAGAGCCAGTGATGTGGCAAACAGAGGGATGCCAGCGGCAAAATTACTAGTCCCGTCTAAAGGGTCTAAGCACCATAAGTAAGGTTCATCTTTGAGTAGACTTTCTTGAGTTTCCAAGCTCATTTCTTCACTTAAGAAAGCAATATCAGGATACTCTTTTGCAAGAAACTCTTGAATACGTTTATCGGTGGCCAAATCGGCTTCTGTTAATAAACTACCGTCTTCCTTAATTTCGTAGCCTGTTTTTAGAAAACGTGGCAGTATTTCTTCCTTTGCGACTTGTATTAGCAAGTCCTCTATTATTTTTCGATCAGGTAACGTCATAATGAATAGTTTTGGGTTCTCAGAGTTAAGAGTCATAGGCACGAGTGATGAATAGTATCGCTATTGTACTACTGATTTTAGCTGTGCTTATTTATTTCTGGCTAGATTCTATGAATAGTCGCGAAAAGGCAATTGAAGCTGCGCACAGGGCTTGTAAAGAAATTGATGTCCAGCTGTTGGATCAAACGGTCTCTCTAAAGAGTATGAAGCCTGGTCGTAATAGGCAAGGTAGACTGAGTTTGCAGAGAATATATGCCTTTGAATTTAGTGTAGATGGCGTTGAGCGTCGTGAAGGCAGGGCGGTGATGCTCGGGCAGGTCTTGAAGCAGATTCAGTTAGATGATGATAACGGTGTGATTATTGAAGCGAAGGATGAAGGGAAGCATCAAGAGAATGATCAAGAATAGTGCTTTCTTTTGAGATGGATTCCCGTCTTCACGGGAATGACGGGATGATGTAAGCGCGCTTTCGTACAAGGGTTTATTGTTAGAGACCTTTACACGTAAGATATGATGGATTAAAAAGGCTCGAATTTCCCATATTATGTCTAAAAACTCGGCGAATAGAATAACTATTCCCCTCCTTTTTTGACAAAATATGAAAAATTACGCTCTTTTTAATCCCATCATTCTTTCATGCAAAGGTCTCTATTAACCTAACAAGTTCTTAAGCATTTCATAATAAACCACTTCAAGTTGCTCAAGATCAGCAACTTTCACACATTCATTAACCTGATGGATTGTCGCATTGACTGGGCCAAGTTCTAATACTTGTGCACCTGTTGGTGCAATAAAACGCCCGTCTGAAGTACCACCTGAGGTAGATAGCTCGGTATCTCTTCCCGTCACGGTTTTAATAGCTGCAATCGCAGCAGCAACTAATTCACCTTCTGCGGTTAAAAAAGGTTTACCTGATAAGTTCCATTCTAGTTTGTACTCAAGCTCATGTTTCTGTAATAACGCTTCTACTTGAGCTTGTAACTCTTCAGCGGTGACTTCTGTTGAAAAACGAAAGTTACACACAATTTCTGCATCACCGGGAATCACATTAGTCGCCCCAGTACCTGAATTAATATTTGATATCTGGAAAGTGGTAGGAGGGAAGAACTCGTTTCCTTCATCCCACTTCATTTGGATAAGTTCAGTTAGCATGGGTGCAGCAAGGTGAATTGGGTTATTAGCAAGGTGAGGGTATGCGACATGCCCTTGTTTTCCTACAATCTTTAAAATACATCCTAACGAACCCCGACGGCCATTTTTAATAATATCGCCCAAGGTTTTTGTACTTGATGGCTCTCCTACTAGGCACCAGTCGATTTTTTCATCACGGTTCTCTAGCGTTTCTATGACCTTGACAGTGCCATTTATTGAAGGGCCTTCTTCATCGCTAGTGATTAAAAAGGCAATCGAGCCTTTGTGGTTTGGATAGTCTGTAACAAATCGTTGTACCGCAATGGTCATTGCAGCCACACTACCTTTCATATCAGCAGTGCCTCGACCATAAAGCATACCGTCACGAATTACGGGGTCGAAAGGATCCGATTCCCACTGTTCAACCGGGCCAGTCGGCACTACATCGGTATGACCTGCAAAGCAGAATAGGGGGGCTTTGTCGCCTTTTCGAAGCCAGATATTTTGTACTTCTTCAAAGTTAAGTTGCTCGGTATTAAAACCTAAAGGTTCCAAATGACTACTTAATAGTGCCTGGCAGCCTTTATCGTCAGGAGTAACAGAGTCTCTGGAAATTAGTTGCTTAGTAAGTTCTAGTGTTGTGGTTGCTTTAGTCATGGTGGTTATGATGGCTTTTGGGGTTAGTTTGTAAGGTTGAATTTATTCGTCACGTATTACTATCTATATGTACTATTTTGGGTATTCACACACAGATTATAAAAAGTTTTGTTGGTAGCGTTCTTCATTAAAACCAACCAGTAATTCATTGGCAGTTTCAATAACAGGGCGTTTAATAATAGTAGGCTGATCTTCCATTACGTGTATAGCCAATGTCTCATCCATATTCTGCTTTGTTTCGTCCGGTAGATTCCGCCAAGTCGTACTACGCTTGTTGAGTAACACCTCCCAGCCAAGTTTCCCGACCCAGTTACGCAATTGTACGGGGTTTACGCCTTGCTCTCTATAATCATGAAAATCATATTCAACGTGGTTAGCTTCCATCCATTTGCGCGCCTTTTTAATGGTGTCGCAGTTTTTAATACCGTACATAATATTCATGCTGCATTCCTTTGAAAGCGTTAAACTTGATGAACTCGCGAGTGGAGTATATCTATATGTGCTTCACATGCAAACATAGGTATACTGTGCCGCTTTATTAAGCTTAATAAAGGACATCTCTATTAATTGCCTTTTTGTCCGATCACTGCGTTGGATGAATTTTTGCGATCCTCATGTATGGCATATACACTGCGGTTCTCAAAATTCATCCGCCTTGTCCTCGAACAAAAATTTAAATTAATAGAGGTGTCCTAACACAGGGTAATTAGTTGGCAAGACGTCCAGCCATAAAAGATGAACGACACGAGCTGAAGCTCTTTCAAACGCGTGCTTTAATTGCCGCTTTGTTTGTCACGTTGACTGTGCTTGGGATTATCTTCAGGTTGTATTTTCTTCAAGTATCTAAATACGACCACTACACCCAATTATCGCGTGAGAATTATCAGAAGCGTATTCCTATCCCCCCGGTACGTGGCGAAATATTTGATCGTAACGGCATCTTATTAGCTGGTAATCATATTGAATATGTACTCATAGTGGTGCGCGATGAAGTTGATGATATGGACTTTAAGTTAGGTCAGCTACAGAAAATGATGTCCATGACGGATAGTGAAATTAAGAAAATTAAACACAAGATCCGTGTTAATAATCGCTATCAACCTGTCACCATCCGCGACAACTTAAGCGCTCAAGAAATTGCTATATTTTCTTCCAATCGACCTAGATTTTCAGGCTTTAACCTCCAGTTACAGATGCAAAGGTATTATCCACTTCATGAAATTGCGGGTCATATTCTTGGGTATGTAGGTAGGATTGATAAAAAAGATCTGAAGCGAATTGATAATGAAGAGTACAAGGGTTCTTCACATATTGGTAAGTCAGGTCTCGAAAAAACCTATGAGATGCTACTTCATGGGAAGTCAGGCTATCGTTTAGTTGAGGTCGATAGCCATGGTCGGCATAAAAAGCTGTTAGATGAACAGAAACCAGTCGCTGGTCAGGATTTATACTTGAGTCTTGATATTGATTTGCAAATCAAAGCTGAGCAGGTGTTGAAGGAACATAATGGAGCTGCTGTCGCGATTGATCCAAACAATGGTGAAGTATTAGCAATGGCGAGTATTCCTGCCTACGACCCTAATATGTTCGTGGATGGTATCTCACATAAAAACTACAGCGCATTACGTGACAATCCTGATCGCCCACTCTATAGCCGTGCTTTTCAAGGTACCTATCCGCCGGGTTCAACTATTAAACCCATGGTGTCACTAGCTGGTTTACAAACAGGTGTCACAAATCCTCAACGCTCTGTTTATGGTAAAGGCTATTTTTCAATCCCTGGCAGCAAACATCGTTACCGTTGTTGGAAAAAAAGTGGGCATGGTCATATTCGAATGAATCGTGCCATTTACCAATCCTGTGATGTGTATTTCTATGATCTTGCTTATCGTATGGGTATAGATCGTTTTTCTGAAGAGTTGAGTAAATTTGGGTTTGGCAAAAAAACAGAGATTGATCTCCCACATGAAAAATCAGGTCTAATGCCCACAAAAGCATGGAAACAAAAGCGTTTTGATAGCTCATGGTATCCCGGTGATACGGTTAATATTGGAATTGGTCAAGGCTTTTGGAATGCCACTCCCCTACAACTTGCCCACGCAGTGGGTATTGTAGGCATGCGAGGCAAACGACCTCGACCTCATTTATTGAGAGGTGTGCGTGAATCAAAAGATAAACCCATTAAACTGGTTCCTGTTCAATTGTTGCCGCCGGTAGTGCTTTCCAATTCTAGTTATTGGGATGAGGCTATTAAAGGCATGGTGAATGTGGTGCATGGCGCTGGAGGCACTGGCAGACGATCAGGTGCAGGCGCACAATACCGGTTTGCAGGAAAAACAGGGACGGCTCAGGTTTTCGGTATTGCACAAAATAAAACTTACAACGCTTCCCGATTAAAGAAGAAGCTGCATGATCATTCTTTATTTGTAGCTTTCGCACCAGCTAAAAAGCCTGAAATAGCGTTATCGGTTGTTGCAGAACATGCGGGTGGAGGAAGTAAAGTAGCCGCACCTATTGCGCGTAAAATACTGGATGCTTATTTATTAGATGAGCCTGAAGAAGTAAAAAAAGAACCTAAGAAGAGCAAATCAAAGAAGAAGGTTAAGAAATCGAAGCGTCGTTCTAAAAAGAGGAGGAAAGCAAATGCGCGATAACAATCAAATGCTAGGCATCGTCGGCCGCTTGTTTTCTGGCATAGACTTTGTTTTGCTTTCAACGGTTTTATTATTGGTGTCGATTGGAATCTTTACTTTGTACAGTGCCAGTGGTGAAGACATGAAAATGGTAGAGCGCCAGCTCATACATTTACTGATCGCCTCAATTGTAATGTTGGTATTTACTCAGCTATCTAGTACGTTACTTCAACAAGGCGCCATATGGGTTTATGCGGCAGGAATTGTGGTGCTTATTCTTGTTCTTGTAATGGGAACGATGGGGAAGGGCGCGCAACGCTGGTTAGATCTGGGCTTTTTCCGCTTCCAACCTTCGGAAATCATGAAATTGGCTGTCCCACTGATGGTGGCTCGATACTTTGCAGATAAAACACTACCGCCTCGTTTTATTGATATTTTCTGGTCATTACTGATAGTTTTTATACCCGTGCTGCTTATAGCTAAACAACCCGACTTAGGCACAGCTTTATTGGTTGCTAGTGCAGGTATCTTTGGCATCTTCTTTTCGGGTATTTCATGGAAATGGATCTTCAGTAGCGTCATAGCCATGATGGTCGCAGCTCCCATGATGTTCTATTACGGTATGCACGACTACCAACGTCAGCGCGTGCTCACCTTTCTTGATCCTACCTCAGATCGCTATGGGTCTGGCTATCACATTATTCAATCCTCTATTGCCATTGGCTCAGGCGGAGTTGATGGCAAAGGCTGGCTTAAAGGTGATCAGTCCAGACTAGATTTTCTTCCAGAACGACATACTGACTTTATCTTTGCTGTTTTTGGTGAAGAGTTTGGACTAACTGGCGCGATACTCCTGCTGCTTTTGTTCCTATTTATTATATATCGGGGCTTATATCTGGCTGCTATGGGTAAAGATACGTTTTCTCGCTTATTGGGGGGAAGCTTAGCGCTGACTTTCTTTGTGTATCTTATTGTTAATACAGGGATGGTTAGTGGACTATTGCCGGTAGTAGGTGTGCCTTTGCCTTTGGTTAGTTATGGTGGGACTTCAATGGTTACCTTAATGGGGGCTTTTGGACTGATGATGGGGTTAAGGGTGAAAAAGCGAAAATATAGGTAATAATTTCTATAAAGAGAAGCAAATTAATGGTGTATTAATAGAAATGCCCTAACATCAATTTCATAAGGCGTTTATTTGACAATATATTCTGTTAGAATGAATGCTTGGGCATCTTGCGTATAAACTATACAAATTCTAAATCGCTAATTGAGGATTCCAGAGTCATCACATAAAGACTTGCTGGTTAAAATCTATGAAAAAAATACTTCTAGTTAAAAAACTATTACTGACCGCTTCTATACTTCCTTTTATTTCATCATGTTCCCTTATTGGACAAGGTGATAACTCAGATTATACAAGCACAAATTCTGCATCATCAAACTGCACGAGTGCTTCTGTTTATAAAGCGAATGGAAAGAACTATCGTGCTTTGAAAAGCTCTGAAGGGTATAAATCAGAAGGCTTGGCTGTGGTATACAGCAATAAAGCACAGGGCAGTGAGACTACTGGCTGTGAATCTTTTGATATGAATGGCTTTACCGCAGCACATCGTACTTTACCTTTACCTACGCATGTGAAAATTACTAATAAAAGTAATGGCAAAGCCGTGGTCGTAAAAGTTAATGATCGAGGCCCTGCTACTGGTAATCATCTGATTCAAGTTACCCCAGCAGTTGCCAATTTGTTAGGTGCATCAGCAAACTTTCCTGCTCGTATTGAGGCAATCAACACGTCCAATATTTTAGTGCCTTCTGCTGCATCGGTAACGCCTCTATCTAACAATGGAGCAAGATCCAATAACTCAAATTCAAACAATAGTGCAAGAGTGTTACGTCCTGTGAGTAGGCCCAAGCCTGTCAATCGTTCTAATGCGGATCGATATTATATTGTGGTGGGTACCTACCAGACAAAAAAAGAGGCTTTTGATCGCTTCATTCGTGTTTCATCCATTGGCTTGGCTAACGTGGCAATGGAAACTCGCCAACAAAAGGGTCGTAGCTTGCATATGGTGAGAATAGGGCCTTTCTACAACCAAGACACCATTGATAATGCGAAAGACCGGTTAAGAAATGATGGCTTAGTTACCTTTAATGTCGTAAAAAATT
>JAZGES010000048.1:0-4300 GCA_036478935.1 Thiotrichaceae bacterium | reverse complement strand
CAAGTAATGCCACTGTCACAGATACCGGTAATTGCACCGCAAGATTACACATGGGAGATATTTTACACAGTAAACCCATTGTTGTGTCTTTTGACGATAGCGATGCGAGCAAGCGCTATGTTTTCTTTGGTACTAATGAAGGCTATTTACATGCTATTAACGCTAACAATGGCACAGAAAAGTTTGCCTTTATGCCGCAGTCTCTACTAGATAATATTGATATCCAATATCGTAACTCTGCTGCCAACCCACACCCTTATGGTGTCGATGGTCCAATAACGGTATGGCGACATGATGAAAATCATGATGGTGCTATTGATGCTTCAGATGGTGATCATGTTTACCTGTATTTTGGTCTGCGAAGAGGAGGGAAAGCTTACTACGCTCTGAATGTTACCGACCCTGTTGCCCCCAAGTTGCTTTGGAAAATAGACAATAATACAACTGATTTCTCAGAATTAGCTCAAACTTGGTCTAAGCCGTTATTAGCAAAAATCCGTTATAAACGTGGTAGTACGACTACTGAAACTCAAGCCATGGTAGTAGGGGCTGGCTATGATCCGATCGTTGACCTAGAAGATCGTGATGCACGCACCGCTCCTAGTGGAGACTTAACCGAGGCACACACCATGGGAAGAGGTGCTTACATCATCAATGCCAACACTGGAGCCAAGATTGACGCTATTTTTGGTGGTAGTAATACAGGCGCCATTAGTGGCATGGATTTCAGTATTCCCGGTGATATCCGAGTTCTGGATATGGATAAAAATGGATTTATGGATCGGTTGTACTTTGCAGACTTAGGCGGAAATATTTGGAGAACAGACTTATTCACCGACACAACAGATGCTGTAAAACTCGCCACATCTACCTACAAGTTTGCATCATTGGGGGAAGATACTGCGCTTAGCTCCCTTGAACTACGAAAGTTTTTCAACGAGCCTGAAGTGTCTCTATTTAATTATGGAGGTGTGCCTACTTTAGCTGTCACCGTTGGTAGCGGATACCACTCTCGACCATTGAACACGACAACAGCAGACCGGTTTTACGTCTTATTAGACAAAGATGTCTTTGCTCATCCTACAACCACTCCCAGCGCTATCCTGCAAACTGATTTGGTAGGTCGCAGTAGTTTAAGCGCATCCATAACCACGGATACCAATGGTAAATTAGGCTGGTATTACGACCTTCCCAACATGGGAGAGAAGATCTTATCCGCACCAAAAATATTCCTTAACAAAGCACTATTCACCACCTTTAAACCGGGTAGTGGTGGGTTTTCAGGAACTGCTTCATGTGCTACCTCTAACTCGCATGAGACACGACTATATGCTTTTGATTTACTGGATGGCGCCGCAGCTATAGATTTTGATAATGATGGCACAAGGGATAATTCTAAAATATTGCCTGAAGGTCATATCCTAGGTACACCTACGGTACTTTTTAGAACGCCTACGTGCACCGACAGGGATAACTGCAATCAAGTGGTTGAAGTTAAAACATCCATTGGCGGCCCAGTTTTAACTACCAGCACTCACCCTGGAACGGCAACTAGAGGAACTGCGACTAGTAGTATTGATATTGGGTCGTTCTTGCCGAAAGTGTATTGGTTGAATAAACATCAATAGTTAAAGTCATTAAATAGTCGTATGCTTTCTTTCGATAGGCTAACTCCTATCGAAAGAAAGCATGTTATTAAACTAAATCACTCGCCAATGAATCACGAATATTAGTGGCAACAGGTGTAACGTTATGATTGTAGTTATTGTGCTCAATACCCAAAGCAATATCACTTCCTGCTTTTAGCTCAGCTATCATCTCAGCCGACAACTCAAAGCGCATGAAATGAACTGAAGATGTTTTTTCTTCCGTTTCACGCTCTAAATCTTCATTAGTAATGGGATAAACTTTGTCAAAGCCATCTACTTGAAGCCATGTCTTTTTATCAATGCCCAATAATGTAGATAGCCAATTCACACGCGTTGACTCGTCTGAATATTCAAGCATTAGCGTTGCTTTTAAGTTAGCCCCATCAGGAATCATCGGGTTATAAGTATCCAGTTCTTCCTGAATACCTTCCGCATCAAATATCTTCTCAGCTCTCAGCATTTCCTGAATCTGATACTGCATCGTCAAACGGTCTTCAAAATACAATCGTGCATTAGGGCCAACAGGAACTTGGCGATTCTTCTTATGTATCATCACTTCTTGACGATAATCAGCACGCATTTCATTATACTTTTCTAAGCTATACAGGTCTTCACGTGTTAAGTGTGTTGATGCTTGAGTCATATTGTTAATCCAATCCGTAAGCAATGCGTAATAAAGTAAGTGGGTGATGCGGCTCTGAGCCATCTTTCATACCATTAGCTATCTGGTGTCCTGCCATAGGGCAGTCACTACTGTAATAATCAGATTCAGCCTTTTGAATACGAGTGATAACCGGGCGACAAATCTTCATAGATATATCGTGATATTCGCTTTTCACAGCATAAGTTCCGTCATGCCCCGAACAACGCTCAATCACATTTAACGAAGTATCTTGAATAAGCTCCAATAACTCACGGGTTTTCAAGCCAATCTTTTGAACACGTAAATGACAAGACGCGTGATAGCTCACTTTTCCTAATGACTCTTTAAAATCCAGATCAAGCTGATCTTCTTTATGGCGCAGCATAAGATATTCGAACGGATCAAAAATATGCTCCATGACCTTTTGAACCTGTTCATCATCTGGGAACATTAGCGGCAGCTCTTGTTTGTACATTAAGACACAAGAAGGCACCGGAGCCACGATGTCATAACCATCATCAATCATTTTAGCCAGCACCGGAATATTCGCATCCTTTGCCGCTTCCACCGCTTCCAAATCACCTAATTCTAATTTAGGCATACCACAACACTGTTCTTTTTCTACCAGCGTAACGGGTACTTTATTGTGTTCAAAAACCTTAGTTAAATCCTCAACTAAATGAGGTTCATTACGGTTGCCGTAGCAAGTTGCATACAACGCTACTTTGCCTGTAGTTCGACCTACCGCAACTGGCTGATGGCTAGAGCTATGCGCTGCAAGACGCTTCCGACCTGTATTACTATGGTACTTAGGAATAGTAGCTTCAGGGTGAACACCCAATACTTTTTCCATCCCCTTACGTGCCAAAGGGTTTTTATTCGCTGCATTCACAATCGTTGAAACAACCGGGATACCTGCGAGATTGCCAACCCTATCGGTAGCACTTAATATTTTATCGCGTGTTTTAACTTCCCCTTTCTTATGCTTAATGGCCTTGGCACGAAGCATCAAATGAGGGAAATCAATATTCCATTCATGGGGGGGAACATACGGGCATTTAGTCAAATAGCACAGGTCACAGAGGTAGCAATGGTCAACCACATCCCAGTAATCTTTCTTATCGACACCATCTACTTCAAACGTTTTCGACTCATCAATTAAGTCGAATAGCGTAGGAAAAGAGTTACAAAGGCTGACACAACGGCGACAACCGTGGCAAACATCATAAACTCGCTCTAGCTCTTCATAGAGGTCGTCTTCATCGTAAAACTTGGGGTTCTTCCAATCAAGAGGATGCCGGGTAGGGGCTTCTAGACTGCCTTCTCGTGCCATGGTTATCTCCGCTATTTTTATTAGATTACTATTACAATGAATACTTAAAACTAAACAATCTGTTCATTTTTGAGTATTCACTAGGCGACTAATTAGATAAAGCCCTATTCCAAACTTAGTTGAAATAGGGCCAGTCACTTAAACAGATTAACTGTCTAGGCTATCCAAAGCTTTCTGGAAGCGATTTGCGTGTGAACGCTCAGCTTTTGCAAGCGTCTCGAACCAATCAGCAATCTCGTCAAAGCCTTCTTCACGTGCATCTTTAGTCATGCCTGGGTACATATCAGTGTACTCGTGAGTCTCGCCAGCGATAGCGGTTTTAAGGTTATCTTCAGTGCCACCGAAAGGTAGACCTGTTGCAGGGTCGCCAGTCTCTTCTAAATACTCAAGATGACCATGTGCATGCCCTGTTTCGCCTTCAGCAGTTGAACGGAAAACAGTAGCTACATCGTTATATCCTTCTACATCAGCTTTTGCTGCGAAGTAAAGATAACGGCGGTTAGCCTGTGATTCACCAGCAAAAGCATCTTTCAATGATTGCTCGGTTTTAGTTCCTTTTAGAGACATAGTCTCCTCCTTTAATGTTTTGTATACAAAATCCCCAAATCTAAACATGAATTCGGGGATAGTAAAGATAGAAGAAACTTAACCATAGAGCCAGTTTAATATTACGAT
>JAZGES010000047.1:0-3020 GCA_036478935.1 Thiotrichaceae bacterium | reverse complement strand
TATATAAACGAGGAACTGTTTCAAGGTTATGGTTAAACACATCAGGTGGAGCTTTTTGCATAATAGCTAACGCTCTATCCATTCTGCCGCGGAAATCGGGTGTTAGGACTTCAATACGAATCTCTGGGCTCAGCTCTCGTACTTTTTGAATGCAATCTACAAAGTGTCCTGAGCCACCATCGCGTAAGTCGTCGCGGTCTACAGATGTAATGACCACATATTTCAGCTTCATGGCTTGAATGGTCTCAGCCAAATGCAAAGGCTCTTGCTGATCTAGAGGCTCTGGTTTGCCATGTGCAACATCACAAAAAGGACAGCGGCGAGTACAAATATCACCCATGATCATGAAGGTCGCAGTGCCATGGGTGAAACATTCACCCAAGTTAGGGCAGGCGGCTTCTTCACATACCGTATGGAGTTTTTGTTCACGTAACACTTTTTTAAGTTCGCGTACTTCACGACTTACTGGTGCTTGCGCACGAATCCATGACGGCTTGCGTTTTATTTCAGTGCTTGGGATTACCTTTATGGGTATCCGAGCTACCTTGTCTTTACCGCGTAGCTTTTGATGTTTATTGTTTGATGTGTTGGTTTGCATGGTTGTTATGAGTTTCCTATCTATTTCCTAACGTGTTCATAGCTTTTCCCCAGCTCGTAAGTATTTCCACGGCAATGGGAATACTCCGGGGACTTTTTTCAAATAACGGCGGTAGATATCACCGTGGTAAATCACCAGTTTGCGCTCTTCGACGCGTGATCCAATAATAAAATAAAGCGTCATGGCTATCACGCTCACTAACATCATTATATCCATACTGCGTGTCCAAAGTAGAACAATGGCCAAAAAATACCATGGGTGACGTACGAATCTATGAAAAGGCGAGAGTTGAAAATGTTCCTGATCTTCCACAGAAGTTTCTTGCTCACTCAATTGACGAAAACCCAAGAACTCTTTCATATCGTAATAGCGTAAAGTCAGCAGGAACAGGATGATAGCTAGTAAGGCGATAGTGTTCATAAGCCAAAGCATACTCCCATGCCATTGCCAAAGAGGTTCAGTGCGCCAAATAGCTAATAGATAAAAAGGAATGAATAGTAATATAATGGCTGAGGCATTAAAACCCAGACGGTAGAACATCATGCAGCGCTTACAACGCGTTGCTATATAATGTTTGAAGGGCAATGATGCTAATAAAGAATGCACTACAAAATAGGCACCCCATACGGCAAGTAAAATCATTGCATGTTGACTAGTGATATCCATAAGTGAGCGTATTATACAATGTATCAGCTTGTTATATATATTCCCCAATCACATTGTGAAGTAGTAAAACTAGCCATGTTTGAAGCCGGAGCAGGGCGTTATAAAAACTATGAACAATGCTCTTGGCAAGTCAAAGGACAAGGGCAGTTTAAGCCACTTGAAGGGAGCAGCCCCTTTATCGGCAACCAGAATGTGTTAGAGACCGTAGAAGAGTATCGCGTTGAGATGATATGTGAAAAACAGGTTGTAAAAGGCGTGATTAAAGCTATGCTTGCCGCGCACCCGTATGAAGAGCCTGCTTACCTTGTTTTAGAACATCGGGCGCTTTGACGAGAAGAAATCCCATCTTTCTTGCCATTTAACTAATTTTGGACATAATCGTAATACTATGAAATTTATTAACATTTCTCTACTCTCCTTAATACTTGTTATAACTAGTGGATGCGGTACCGATAAAGATAAAAGTAATTATGCTGCAACAGCTGCGGCTTCAATAAGCGTTATTTCAAAACCATTTTCAGCTCCAGATACTGCTTTGATGGATATGGATGGAGTCAAGCGAAAGCTTTCAGATTATCGAGGTAAGCCCGTCATTGTTAATTTTTGGGCAACGTGGTGCCCACCCTGTAGAGCCGAGCTACCTTCTATGAACCGTGCTTGGTCCAAAGTAAAGGATGAGGGGATTATCATGTTGGCAGTTAATATGGGTGAGAGCGAGGAAACTATTTTCCCTTTTACAGGCGACTATCCCATTGATTTTACCATTCTATTAGATGAAGACGGCGCGTTCGCATTGGACTGGAAAGTTAAAGGGCTTCCTACTACTTATGTTGTTAATCCCGATGGACAAGTGGTTTACCAAGCGGTAGGTGGTAGAGAATGGGATGATAAAAAGATTTTAGATGTAGTTCGTGAGTTAAAAAAATAATTGATTGCTATTCATGACTTAGAAGTTAACAGTCCTTAAATTTTAATCACTCGAATATCTTTGATTGCAGATATTCCTAATTACAGTATATTTACATTTTAATTTTATTTGAGGAAGTAATATGGAACTCTGGGTATGGGGAGCTTTTGTCGGTGTAGGTGCAATTTCTGGATTACTTGGCAAATTTATTTTTAGCAGAAAATCACCGTTTGGCTTAATCGGTAATATTATTTTCGGGATTGTTGGTGGTGTTGCAGCAGGATATTTTGTAGCAGCAGGCTTAGATAGTTCTTTAGTTTCATTAGTTAAAACATTAGCCGCGACTTCAGCTGGGGCTTTGTTCTTAGTATTTGTTATGAAATTTATTGCACATCCTTAACTTGTCGTAATAGTTATATCTATCCCAATCACAGTTCCAATCGGGGGGGATAGATATAACCTGTAACTCTTTGCGTGTTCAGCATTTCAAAGAAAAAATTATACCGATTCAGGTAAATCCAAAAACTCAATATAGCCTTGTATAAAAACAAGGTTTTCCGCCGCACTATTGATATCAATATTTTGATTCAGTAATGAATTAATTAAATCTTCACCTTCACGGATAATAAGAGTCAGCTGGTCTTGATCAAATAACTGTATCGCTGGTGCTAATTCGTCTTTTTCTGCAGAAAGCAGGGTGGGGACTAATTCATCTTTATGGATGGGGGATTCAGGGGCTAATAAATCTGCAACTAATGGCGTGCTTAACATTCCAAAGTGAGCGTCGCGTGCAGCTTCTTCCTGATCTAACTCTTTATGAGCTTGTACATCGGTTCCCGCACCATTGCG
>JAZGES010000046.1:0-11264 GCA_036478935.1 Thiotrichaceae bacterium | reverse complement strand
ACGCGGGCTCATCTGGTAGCGGCCGAAGCCTTTCTTCCGTAGAAGGTATGCGGTATTAATCCGGATTTCTCCGGGCTGTCCCCCACTACCAGGCAGATTCCCACGCGTTACTCACCCGTCCGCCACTCTAATAACATCCGAAGATGTGTTCGCGTTCGACTTGCATGTGTTAAGCATACCGCCAGCGTTCAATCTGAGCCAGGATCAAACTCTTCAGTTTATAGTGTTCGTATCTTCGTCTATATAAATATAAACAGCCAATACTTATCTTTAAATTGAAGCTTGAACCTAACTATTACTTTACTATTACGTTTGAATTTAACAGTTCGTTATAGAAGGTTTGCTTCTTTGCCTTAACAAAGCTACAAACCCCCACACAAACTTATCTGCTTATCTTGTTAAATACTTCTCATAGATGCTGTCGATCTATGTTTATTTTTCCTGCTTTCCAACTGCATTGCTGTCGTTGGAGGAGCGCATTATAGAGCTTTAATTTAATCGGTCAACTACTTTTATAGTATTATTTTCCAATTAAATCCATTTTTTTGACAAGCTATTGATATATCAACATCTTGATTACTCTCTTCCTTATGTTTCACTGTTGACAATACATCCATTACTTCATTGATATGGTTGTTCTTTTCACTCATATGCATACCCACAAGGTGTTGCAAATTATTTGTATTAATTTTATCTAGAATATATTTAGATTGCTGATTATCAAGATGACCATAATTCCCCGACACCCTATCTTTCAACATTCTGGGATATGGCCCTGTCTTTAACTGATGATCATCGTAGTTACACTCCAACAACAATCCATTCACACCATCGAGGTGTTCGATTATGCAAGGAGTAACCCTACCTACATCAGTGAGAATACCTAATCTGTACTTTCCTTTGCTAAATACAAACTGACAAGGCTCACGCGCATCATGAGGAACAGGAAAAGGCTGCACTCCTATTTCATCTATATCGAAGGAGCTATGAGGGTCTATGAAGTGAGTTGAGCTATACTTTGTGTCTTTGCACGCTTGGTGCGTACCAAAAGTAAGCCAGACAGGGAGGTTATATTTACGGGATAGCTTACCCACACCAGAAGAGTGATCTCCATGCTCATGTGTGACAAGTATTGCGTTAATTGAAGATGCATCACAGCCCAGTCTGGATAACCTCTTCTCAGTCTCAGAAAGAGTGAAGCCGCAATCTAACAATACAATAGTTTTACCAACCCTGATTAAGGTTCCATTGCCTTTGCTGCCACTACCGAGTGATGCAAAGCTGAGCATTTACAGGGCCAGCCCTATCATTATCGATTTAATTCAGCTTTCAATCGTTCGAGTACCTTAGTAGCCAAACCGTTATCTAGTGGCTTACCATTTTTATTTAATACACGAATAACTGAGCCATTCTTTAATTTGCTGACATGAATTAGCTGTTGGCTATTATTAGCTAAAAACTTTTCTTTCGATGTAATCAACCGTCGAAAGAAGCCTTTTTTCTTTTCATCTTGTTGCCAAATTGCAGCATACAAACCTTTTCCAGCATCTTGTCCTTCTAATGCAAAACCAATATTCGTTATCGCTGAACCGGTTCTTACCCATGTTCTGTCAAAACTATCTTGCACTTTCAATAACGGCATTCCATCCTTACCTACCGACATAGTCGCAAGACCTGTTGAACCAGCTGAAGGCTGACTCGTGGAACCACCTTTAACGGTACTTGGGTCAACACCCTGCAAATAAGCTTTAAGCCTATTTAGCATTTCAGCCTCTGCTGCGGCTCTGCGAGGTCGCATTTCCCATTTATTTCCCGTATCCGTGACCATTAATTCTGCACCACGGTGCGTAATATAGATCCGCGTTAGATTGGCAGAAGTCTTTTCGAAACGTGTGGTATACCGATCACGAATACCTGAATCCGTCGCATTTTTAAGAATACTACCTAGGGCTTTTTGAATCGCTCCCTGAGGTAGCTTTCCACGTGTTTGTATCCAATCTGTTTCCATGATCCCAACTGTAGGCTCATTTCGCTTAAGCTCGGTTCCAATGGTTGTCCAAAAGCCCTGTACTTTATTCCAAAGCGTGTTAGCAGGAGCCGCAACTTCTAACCAACGAACCTTGCCAGAACCGTTTATTTTCACAGTACTGCTTTCAGGCAACACCTGAACATTTCCAGCGGCATCAACAGATATACCACCTTTACCCAGAGTACTTGCACTCACAGTGCTGTTTGCAGAGTTAATCGCAAAGGTTGAGTCATATTGCGGTTCAGTTAAGTCCGGTGGCACCTCTAACGAGGTCACGCTACCTGCCTTTTTGTAACCCGCTGTTTCTTCATTATCAAAAACTTTATTAATCTGGGAACAGCCTGTTAGCAATAGAAGCCCCAAGGTGACGGTACTTAACGTTATTTTTTTCATTCTATATTTACTCCAGCCTCATGCATCGCGTCCATCAGATCAGCATGATATTCTTCTGAGAAGGCAGTCAAAGGCAAACGATTAACATTCTGCCCATAGCCCATTTTATGCATAGCCCATTTGACAGGGATAGGGTTTGCTTCAAGAAATAAATTGACATGCAGCCCTTCTAAATGAGCATTAATCTCTTCAGCTCTTTGCCTATCTCCCATAATAGCCGCTTCACACATCACATGCATCGCGGCAGGGGCTACATTGGCAGTTACTGAAATATCACCCTGCCCCCCCATGAGCATGAGTTCCATTGCCGTACCATCATCACCGCTATAAATATCAAGCTGGCCTGCACAACTATCAATTAATCGCTCTGCACGACTAAGATCGCCTGTTGCTTCTTTAATGCCGACTATATTAGAAATGGAAGCCAATCGCTCCACTGTTTCAGGAAGTAAATCGACGGCTGTACGCCCTGGCACGTTATACAGTATTTGCGGTAACGCAACGTTTTCAGCAATATGCTTGTAGTGTTGATATAAGCCTTCCTGAGTCGGCTTATTGTAGTAAGGGGTAACTAATAATGCAGCATCAGCACCATCTTGCATTGCTTTTTCTGTAAGCGCTAAAGCTTCCTGAGTACTATTAGAACCTGTACCCGCAATAACAGGAAGTTCTCCTGCTACTATTTCAACGATACGTTTAACCACAGAAGTATGCTCACTATGAGAGAATGTTGCTGACTCTCCTGTGGTACCCATCGCAATGATGGCATCTGTGCCGCTTTCTATATGAAAGGCTATTAACTTTTCTAGTGCTGCTTCATCCACTTCTCCATGATCTAACATAGGTGTGATCAAAGCTACCATGCTGCCGCCAAACATTGGCTTCTCCAAATTACTATTATTTAAGGGATGGATAGTACTAACGCACCCTAAAAAAAACAAGTAACTATTCATTAAGCTTGATCCAATACTATTTCAAAACAAAATTGAAACTATCGAACAAACCACTATACTCAAAACACTACCCTCAGCAATAACAAGGATCATAATGTCAACCATCAAAGAAGGCGATACCGTCCCTAACTTCTCTGCACCAGCAACATCCGACACACTTTTTAGCCTCTCCGACTTCAAGGGAAAATCTAACCTAGTTATATACTTTTACCCTAAAGACAGCACACCAGGATGCACAACAGAAGGACAAAACTTCCGCGACTTACACAAAGAATTCCTACAACATGACACTGAAATATTTGGCGTATCAAGGGACACCATGCGCCGCCATGAAAACTTCAAGACCAAACAGTCCTTCCCCTTTGAACTTATCTCAGATGAAGATGAGACCGTTTGCACTATTTTTGATGTCATTCAACTGAAAAAGCTCTACGGAAAAGAGTATATGGGTATAGTGAGAAGCACCTTCTTGATAGATAAAGAAGGCACGCTTCGCAAGGAGTGGCGCGGCTTAAGAGTGAAAGGACACGCAGACGAAGTTCTGGAAGTTGTTAAATCTCTATAATTAAACAGGGCACATCTATGACAAATAACGATACTCGCCTATTCGTATTAGATACCAATGTATTAATGCATGACCCCACCGCATTATTTCGCTTTCAAGAGCACGATATCTTCCTCCCTATGATCGTTCTTGAAGAGCTAGATCATGGAAAAAAAGGTTTATCCGAGGTTGCCCGAAACGTTCGACAAGTTAGTCGTTTTATCGATACGATGATTGAACAATATGATAATGGTATTGAAGCTGGTGTACCCATAAAAATGGATAGCATGATAGACCACACTAAAGAAGCTAGTGGGCGTCTATTCTTTCAAACCGAGGCTTTTGAAGGCAAGCTTCCCAAGAATTTACCCGGTGACACACCTGACAACAACATTCTTGCAATAGCACTATCATTACAAGAAAAATATCCAGACCGAAAAGTCACCCTTGTATCAAAAGACATCAATCTCCGCATTAAAGCCAGTGTCGTTAAACTTCATACTGAAGATTACTTCAATGATCATGTACTTGATGATGTCGACCTTCTACCCGTTGGCTTCCACATTATGCCTAGTGATTTTTGGGACATGCACAGTAAAAACATGGACTCGTGGCAAGAAGAAGGAAAGACCTTTTATAAGCTAACTGGACCGCTCACCAAAGATTGGACACCAGGTGAGTTTATTATTCTAGAAGGAGAACAACCTTTTCAAGCTATTGTTCGAGACATAGACAATGGCGTTGCACTCATTGAAACCATTAAAGATTTTGCCGAAAACCATCATAAGGTTTGGGGGATTAATGCACTTAATATGGAACAGAATCTAGCCCTCAATTTACTTACCGATCCAGAAGTAGATTTTGTCACTCTGCTAGGTGCAGCAGGAACGGGGAAAACACTGCTTTCATTAGCAGCTGGTCTTGCACAAACACTAGAAGGAAAGCGCTACAAAGAAATCATTATGACGAGAGTCACTATTCCTGTTGGTGAAGACATTGGCTTTCTTCCAGGAACAGAGGAAGAAAAAATGGCGCCTTGGATGGGAGCGCTTATGGACAACTTAGAGGTATTAACTCAACCATCAAGTGGCGGAAGCTGGGGACGCAGTGCAACAGATGAGTTCCTTTTGAATAAAATTAAATTGCGCTCATTAAACTTTATGCGAGGTAGAACTTTTCTTAATCGTTTTATCATTGTTGATGAAGCTCAGAACCTGACTCCAAAACAAATGAAAACTTTAATCACTCGCGCAGGACCCGGCACAAAAGTTGTGTGTTTGGGTAATGTTGCTCAGATTGATACTCCTTATTTGACAGAAACATCATCAGGCCTTACTTATGTAGTTGACCGATTTAAGGGTTGGGAGCACGGCGGGCATGTTACATTGAAGACAGGCGAACGTTCTCGTTTAGCTGGATTTGCTGAAGAAACCCTGTAGCAAAGCCATGATAGCTATTCGGACACTATTTCAACAACTATAGCTTCATTGAAATCAACTTAAGGACGAGGAAATAATAAGTTGAACAATATTACGTAGGATTTTTGTTTCTGATTGAATGCTTTCAATCTGGGACAAAAAAAGGCAAGCTAGATTGTTTAAGTTGTTATTTACTCGCCCCCTTAAATAGAGAGCCGTTACAAACATCACCACATCAAATCGTCAGGAATCTCATATTCAGAGTAAAGGTCATCTTCAATAGGAGTTGCTCCCTTCTCATCCACACCATTAAGCTCAATAACACGTTCTTTATCACGTTCACTTATCTTTTTTGCAACCTCAGAGGGCACTAACTCATAGTGATCAGCTAGTCTAACAATAGACAAGCGTCCCACACCAATGGCATCCTGAAGAACCCCTGTAATATAAATAGTTTTTACTTTACCGTCGTCTACAAAATTATAGGCAACATCAGCTTTTACTTTATCTACTTCCACACCATTAATTTCAATTAGTTGCTTTATTTGTGCTCTGATGGCTTTTTGCTCGGCTTGTAACTTTCTTTCTTTATTTAACTGTTGGCTTTTTTCTTTTTCATCAGCTATTGCCTTTTCTGCTAATAGCTCTGCTTCATTAACAGACTCAGTATTGTTCTTTCTATTAGCTTTTTCGTGCTTCCGCTTTTGGGCGCTAATTTTTTTAGCTTTCTTTTTGTCTACTAACCCTATACCTAGTAGCTGATCTTGCAACGATCCTGCCATTATCTACTCCTTATCATTATTTGTATTGGGAATCCAAAGTACGATCTCAGCATGAGCGGTAGAAAAGACAAAGAGTAGCTATACAAAATTACTACCCTTTATCTACAGTCACAACCCGCAAGTAACATGTGCAGCCCTTTATCTATGCCAAAATCAATATCATAAGTTATTTTAGGAAGTAGCTTTTAGACTAACGGCTCTTCAAATAATATCTCTCAACTTGTACAATACCAACCATAGCATCTTTGCTAGCAATAACTATTGCTTACTTAGATTAGCAAATAATAATAACAATAAGGGCTACTCTTACTCAAATGACTGTTGCAGACACCATTGTTTTCCCAAGCTTGGTAAAACGTCTTCTTGATCAAGGCAAGATCTCGCATGAGGATGCAAGCACTGCTGTGGCAGAAGCACAGGCAGAAAACACACCTATTGCAACCTACTTAATGCAACGACGATTAGTCAGCCAAGAAGACATTGCACTCATGTGTAGCGCGGAGTATGGCTTAAATATTGCAGACGTAGATGCTATTGAAATTACAGATGATGTCAAAGATGTATTACCTCTTGATCAAGCAAGGAAACTACAACTTTTACCTATTTTCAAGCTAGGGAAAGGCATCCATGTCGGTGTTGCCGACCCACATTATCTCTCCAACCTTGATGATATAAAGTTTGCCACCGGCCTTGTCGCTGAGCCTGTCATTATAGAATATAACAAGTTACAAGCACTGCTTAGAAACAGTACAGGCGATAGTTCAGATGATGCCGAGCGTATCGGCATGACAGTTTCATCTAAGACTGCTGAACAAGACCTTGCCATTGATACTTATGAGTTGGAAAGCGAAAACGAGGAAGAAGAGGAGGAGGAGGACTCCGGCATTGATATTGTTAAATTTGTTAATGAGCTACTCTCTCATGCCATTAGCAAAGGGGTTTCTGATATTCATGTAGAACCCTATGAAAAACTATTACGTATTCGTTACCGAATAGACGGTATTTTGCAAGTTATTGCCACCCCTCCTAAAAAGATTTCTCGAAGGCTAACCGCACGCGTTAAAGTAATGTCCAGACTGAATATGTCTGAAAAAAGAAAGCCTCAGGATGGACGCATACATTTTAGAGTTGCTGAAGATAAATTTATTGATTTTCGTGTAAGCACACTACCCACTCTTTATGGTGAAAAAATCGTTATGCGGATACTGGATTCATCCAGTGCCTCTCTTGGTGTTGATATGCTGGGCTTCGAAGCTGAACAAAAAAAAGCTTTACTAAACGCTATCAGCAAGCCTGACGGCATGATCTTGGTAACAGGTCCAACGGGTAGTGGTAAAACCGTCACCCTATATACAGCTCTCAATATACTTAACTCATCAGAAAAGAATATTGCTACGGCCGAAGACCCCTGTGAAATCCAGCTTCCTGGCATTAATCAGGTCAATGTTGACCCTAAGGCTGGTTTAACTTTTGCTGCAGCTCTTAAATCTTTCTTACGACAAGATCCTGACATCATCATGGTAGGTGAGATTCGTGACTTAGATACTGCTGATATTGCGATGAAAGCTGCTCAAACAGGTCACTTAGTCCTCTCTACATTACATACCAACAGCGCACCTGAAACATTAACCCGTATGATCAATATGGGCGTTAAACCCTTTAACATCGCCTCAACAGTGCACCTTATTGTTGCACAACGACTAGCACGTCGCTTATGTAAAACATGTAAAGAACCTGTCAATGTCCCTGAAGAAGCTTTACTAACACTTGGCTTTAGCAAAGAAGAGCTACCTTCACTAAAACTATTCGGCCCTGTCGGCTGTAACGCTTGCTCCAGTGGCTACAAAGGGCGAGTAGGAATCTACCAAATCATGCCCATCTCTCAAACAATGGGAAGGATGGTAATGGATGGTAAAAATGCTATGGATATAGCAGACCAAGCTCAGGAAGAGGGAATTTCAGACCTTCGTCAATCTGCTTTAAAGAAAGCTAGAAATGGGCTTATTTCATTACAAGAATTAGAACGAGTAACAAAAGACTAATAATTATGGCTACTTCAACTGCACAAACATCACTCGACCAACCCACTTTTGTCTGGGAAGGGAAAAATAAAGATGGCGTAAAAATTCGTGGTGAAGACCGCGCACCCAACGCCAATATGCTGAAGGCCACATTACGCCGCAAAGGCATAAAGATACGATTTATAAAAGAAAAGCGTAAGTCTATTAGTAAAAAAGCAATAAAAACAGCTGATATTTCACACTTTGCAAGACAACTTACTTCGATGATGCGCTCTGGTATTCCTTTGATCCAATCATTAGATATTATCCAGTCAGGTCATGAAAATCCTTCCATGCAAGATCTAATTAATGCTATCGCAAAAGATATTTCAGGAGGTAGTGACCTTTCTACGGCATTATCTAAGCACCCAAAATATTTTGATGAGCTTTTTACTAATCTAGTTGCCGCAGGTGAAACTGCGGGCACACTGGAAGACATGCTTGAGAAAGTAGCCACCTATAAAGAAAAGACTGAAAATATTAAAGCTAAAATTAAAAAAGCAATGATGTACCCTCTCAGTGTTGTCATTGCTGCTGTTATTGTTACTGTTATTATGCTTGTTTTTGTAATTCCACAGTTTAAAGATTTATTTGAAGGTTTTGGCGCTAACTTACCTGCTTTTACTCAGTGGGTAGTGGATATGTCTGAGTGGTTACAAGCGACTTGGTGGCTACCTACTGGTATAACAATTGCCGTTGTTGCAGCCTTCAAGCAAGCCAAGCAACGTTCTGAAAAATTTAACCATTTCATGGATAAACTGATACTAAAAATGCCTGTTTTTGGTAATTTAGCAAACAAATCATCTGTTGCGCGTTTTGCCAGAACATTAGCGACCATGTCTGCTTCAGGTGTCCCGCTCATTGAATCGCTAGACGCTGTAGCTGGAGCAACTGGGAATGTAGTCTATAAAGAAGCAACATTAAGTGTCAAAGAAGACACCTCTAAAGGTGTTCAACTAAACGTTGCGATGAACACCACGCAAGTATTCCCTAACATGGTGATACAAATGACAAAAATTGGTGAAGAGTCGGGCCGCATGGAAGATATGCTAAACAAAGTAGCTGACTATTTTGAAGAACAAGTTGATGATGCCGTTGACTCATTATCTGCACAAATGGAACCCATCATCATGGGTGTTCTAGGAATATTAGTAGGTGGATTAATCGTTGCCATGTACTTACCTATCTTTAAAATGGGTGCTGCAATTTAGATAATAGGCGGCTTATACTCATCCACACACCATCTCAGAAACTATCATTCTGATTTGTAATTAAAATTTGTTGCTTCTATTGACACCATAGAAGCAACATCATGTTATTCGCAACACATATACAAAAAAGAGCCTAAGGGGCAAAAATGGATCTCATTACCGTTCTCCAACAGAACGCAACCTTCTTTTATATTACAGTAGGAATTATTTCACTACTCATTGGTAGCTTTCTTAATGCCGCTATTTATCGTATTCCCATCATGCTTGAAAAAGGCTGGCGTGAAGATTGCGAACATCTGTTTGAGAAAGAGGAATCTGAGTCAAATACAGATAATAAGACCTTCAACCTCTTCGTGCCGCGCTCTCAGTGCCCTAGCTGTGGGCACGTCATTACCGCACTTGAGAATATTCCAGTACTTAGCTATTTATTTCTCAGAGGAAAATGCAGCTCTTGTGGATCTCATATATCCATACAGTATCCATTAATAGAACTATTTACGGTCTGCCTTTCCTTGCTAGCTGCTTGGAAATTTGGCGCAACGATGCAAACAGTAGCAGCCTTACTATTTATCTGGACACTCATCACGCTTTCGTTAATTGATGCTAAAACCATGCTGCTCCCCGACAACCTAACTCTGCCCCTTTTGTGGCTGGGGATAATTGTCAACTACTTCGGTGTTTTCACAGACCTTAGAAGTAGTGTATTAGGAGCGATATTTGGTTATCTAACGCTATGGAGCATCTACCACCTTTTCCGCCTACTAACCGGTAAAGAAGGCATGGGTTATGGAGATTTCAAGCTGCTAGCAGCACTTGGTGCATGGGGAGGATGGCAGATTTTACCCTTCACTATTTTTGCCTCATCTCTCTTAGGAGCTGTATTTGGCATATTGCTCATGGTAGTAAAACGCTCTAAAGATAGTCACCCTATTCCCTTCGGACCGTGGTTAGCGTTAGCAGGGTTTATCGCTGTAATCTGGCACACCGAACTACTGATACTTATGAGAGAATATTTTTTGATTGGGTAAGTCAAAAGGATGCACACACCTCATACCCACTGAATGACACCCTTACAATCTACCCTTCAGTCTGGATTCTATAGCTCTGGAAAGAAAACCTGTTAGCCTTTGTACTAATAAAAACGAGTGTTAGGTCAAACGACCTTAGTCAGGCTTAAAAAACAGGGTGTACCACGATGTTGATAAAATCTATCAATGGGCTATTTTTTTCTATTTTTATTCTTACTCTAACTGCTTGTGGTGGTGAAAGTGGAAGTGGAAGTACAAACACCACACCAACTACTTCTACAGTTAGTGGCAATATACAAAAAGGTCCTTTTGTATCCATCAGTCTAATGACTGCTGAGAGACTAAATGATGATGGTTCTGAAAGTGGAGAGACTAAAGACTTAACAGCCAACGGATTTAACGGCAATGGCAGTTATCAACAGTTTAATTTGCCGTGGGTGGGCTGGACTCGACTTACAGTAACAGGAAGGTATTTTAACGAATATACAGGACTGAATAGCACGACTGAAGCCACTCTATCTTCAACTCAAAATTTAACGGGTACTGACGATGTTATCAATCTAAACCTGTTTACTACACTAGCTAATGAACTTCTCAAAAAGAAACTTCCATTCGGGGCAGGTGAAACTCTGGCATCTGTCCAACAAAATGTCGTTGATGCACTAAAGCTCTCTCTAGGACTAAGCAGTAATAGCGTTCTGTCATCTCTCGACCTCACACAGAAAGGCAGTAATGCTGATAATGCCATTTTACTTTTATTTTCGGGTGCATTCCTAAAGTCAGGGGACGATTTAGGCATCTTAGTAGCTGATTTTGAAGATAATGCTATTTTTGACTCTATTGAAA